>CAXGYR010000004.1:0-54097 GCA_964014015.1 uncultured Kiritimatiellaceae bacterium | reverse complement strand
TGGATAATTGAGGCCGATGAATCTGACCGCTCTCTATTAAACTTCCATCCGACCCACACGCTCCTCACCAATATCGGTGCCGACCACTATCCTATTGAGGAACTGCGCAACATCTTTCAGCAATTTCAGAACCAGACCCGTCAACACTTCGTTGATGCTTCGACCATTAACGCAACTCTTCCTATTCCAGACCATCAGCTGATCGGCGAACACAATCAAACAAACATTCGTAACGCCGTTCACTTCTGCCATAAACTCGGTCTACCAATCGATACCGTTGCCGATAGTGTCAAAACATTTCGTGGCATTGAACGCCGACTTGAAAAAATCGGAACCGTACAATCTATCACTGTGTATGACGACTACGCTCATAACCCCATGAAGATCGATGCTGCCATGAACGCCCTCACCTCTTCCGAGAAGGCCCTACACACCCTTTGGCGTCCTCATGGCTTCAAACCGTTATCAGATCAATTTGAAGAACTTGCCCAACTCTTTATCCGTTACTATCAAAACAATGCAGGCACGGTTACGCTGCTACCCGTCTACTATGCAGGCGGATCCGTTCAACCGACGCATACTAGTGAAGATCTCGTGCGTGCTCTATTCGAAAAACAAATAACTGCTTTTTTAGTAAAAGAGTACGACCAGCTAAAACAACACATATTTCAGCACGCATCCGCCGGCGATACCCTACTCGGCATGGGAGCCCGCGATCCGCAACTGCCCCATTTTTTACGGAGCTTAATAACAGATGAACCTAACCAATAAAATTGAGAGCCTACACAACCCTCGCATTAAATCTATCGTTCGACTGCGAAAAGCTGCTGAACGAAAAAAACAACAGCTAACACTCGTCGAAGGCGTACGTGAAGTCACACGTGCCCTTCAGAGCAGCCACCCTGTTCAGCAGTTTTTCATTTGCTCCGAGCTTCTTGAAAAATCCAACCTTGATATCATTACAGCATATGCAACGGAGAACCGCTGTGAAATCTTTGACTGCACTCTCAACGTCTTCAAGAAAATATCCTATCGAGAACATCCCGATGGATTAATCGCTCTAGCTTCTTTGTCCCAAACAAAATTAACCGACCTGACTTTATCAACCACACCATTAGTATTAATTGCTGAAGGCATCGAAAAGCCTGGGAATATCGGAACCTTACTGAGAACGGCAGATGCTGTAGGAGTGGATGCTATTATTCTCATTAATCCTCGGACAGACCTCACAAATCCTAATGTAATTCGTGCCAGCATGGGATCACTCTTCTTGTTACCTATTATTTCGACAGACATACCCACATGTATGGAGTGGCTTCAACTTCATCACATACAATCTATTGGGCTTATTCCGGACGCTCACACTGATTACACTCAAATTTCGTATGCAGAACCCTCTGCCATTGTGGTTGGCTCTGAAGATGGCGGTCTCTCTCAGACCATGATATCCTATTTATCTCATCCTGCATCAATTCCCATGGTAGGATATAACGATTCACTAAATGTCGCTACAGCAGCTGCAATAACTTTATATGAAGCCATACGACAACGACGGGAACTTCACTAACGATTAAAATTGAAATAATTAATTATAATTATAACATAATTAAATGGCAAAGAAATCGCACAAAAGAAAAACCAAAAACATCGGCGTTAGCGTTAGTTCAAAAATTGCGAATGAACTTGAACAACGTGCGAAATCAATAGATCTGTCAACCAGCGCATACTGCAAAGTAATTCTGTCTGAATGGATCAAATCCGGCAAGAAATTGCATCTCGATGAGGAGTAGCCAATAACCAAATACGATCGTTTGATTGAAATTAGATGTAAAAAAATAATATAAGCATGCCTCTTGCATTGAACGGAGCTTATATTGAATAACTTAAAACCAGAAAAACACACGGTAATATCGAACTCTATCCTGCACGAAACTTTATTTGAACTTACCCTAGAACGCCGTGATTTAATTTTTCAAGCCGGCGACTGTGTTGCCCTTTACACAGCCGACGGAAAATCACGCCCCTACAGTATTGCATCTGGAACATCCGAACATCATGTTCGTTTTCTTATTCGTGCGATTCCCGGTGGAGAAGTTTCCTCTCAGCTATTTAATTTAAAAGCAGGAAACAAGCTTGAACTTTCTCCTCCCTTTGGATGGTTCAGGCCAGCGCAAGAAGCAAACTATGCACCCAGCGTATTTTTTGCAACCGGAACCGGCATTGCCCCCTTTCTCTCTTATCTTGCCGAGCCATCCCAAAAACTGCCCTTAGCTATACTCTATGGCGTAAGCCATGAAAATGACATTGCGGGCATTAACTTACTCAGCCAAATTAATCAGCTGCATATCGCGACATCACAACAGCAATCCATGTACCACCATGGACGCATTACCGAGTTATTAGATCAAGTTCCGCTTAACTCCTCGACTCACTACTACTGCTGCGGGCGAGAAAAAATGATTGATGAAATTAGCGAATGGCTTCAACAAAAAGGTGTCGATCTGAACCGAATACATCGCGAGGTCTTTTTCCATGGATAAAGAAAACTACACCGTCTGTGCACTCTACCGATTTACTCCACTGCCTAATTTTAAGGAACTTCAGAAACCGTTCCGAGAGTTTATGGAGACTCAAGATATTCGCGGCACCCTTCTACTCGCAAACGAGGGCATCAATGGAACGGTTAGCGGCACTCCAAAGTCCATTGAAGCATTTCTTAACTTCCTTGAACAGGACACGCGCTTGAAAGGTATCGACCGCAAACTGTCCTATTATAAAGAGAACCCCTTCTACCGCACCAAAGTCCGGCTCAAAAAAGAGATTGTAACCATGGGAGTAGAAGAAATTGATCCGTTGCACGCCGTTGGCACCTATGTTGAACCGGAAGACTGGAACGCTCTTATCGAAGACGAAGAAACGTTATTAATCGATACTCGCAATGAATACGAAATTGGAATCGGAACCTTTAAAGATGCCATAAATCCTCATACCGAAACATTTCGTGAATTCCCCGAATACGCGGACAAAAACCTCGATCCCGATAAGCACAAAAAAATTGCCATGTTCTGCACCGGCGGCATTCGTTGCGAAAAATCAACGGCCTACTTAAAACAAAAGGGGTTTGATGAAGTATATCATCTGAAAGGCGGCATTCTAAATTATTTAGAAAAAGTGCCTCCAGAATCCTCTAACTGGGAGGGTGAATGTTTTGTGTTTGATAACCGAGTATCTGTGAATCATCACCTGCAAAAAGGAGCCTATGATCAATGTCACGCATGCCGGATGCCGATCACAGAAGAGGACAAACTCAACCCCTCATACCAAAAAGGAATTTCCTGTCACCATTGCTACAACTTAACAACAGAACAACGAAAAAAGCAGTTCGAAGAGCGCCAGCGACAAATTCAGCTTGCTCAAGAACGTGGAGAGGCGCATATCGGAAAAGACGCTTCTCCATCACATAAAGCTACCCATCAAAAGTAGTGCGAATCCCATCACTAGCAATCCCATGAAAACCTCATTTCTTCGGCGAGCCCAAATCAAAAGATAGAGACATCCAGCATACCAAAAACAAACAGGTATAATGGGCACATCGCTCACCTCCAACATGGTAATGGGTAAATCCTGTAACAAGCGTAAGCCAAGTAGTATTAATTCAATGCAAACATAACTTGCCTGATTAAAAATCGATGAAAATGCGGGTATCAACAAACTCATCCAACTTCCAAAGACCACAAAAAAAAGCATTGGAATTACAAACAGATTCGCAACCAGCCCAACGATACTGCCTGAGCCAAACAAACAGAGAGACAAAGGAACAGACACGACTGTAGCGATCGAGGTCGATACACACAATGAAAGCAGGTAAAACCAAAAACCTCGCACCTTTTGAAACTGATCCGAAAATTTTTCAAATACCAACAGAATAAAAATAACAATCACATACGATAAGAGAAACCCTGCATCCGATGAATATAAAGGATTCAACACCAAAAGAAGTAACGCTGAAAGCGCTATGATATTCGACAAATCAGGCTTTTCACGAAAATGAACAATAAGCAGATACCCGATTGCCATTAAACTTGCTCGCAGAACACTTGCGCGCATCCCAGTCAGGTATGCATAGACAATCAAGACAGGAATTAGAATCCAACCCTGATGTGTTAAGGGAACGCCTAGTAGCCTTATAATCACGCTTAACATGAGTATTAAAAACCCAACATGCAGTCCCGATATAGCAAAAACATGCATACACCCTGTCTGCTTAAACAGCTCTCGCAACCTATATGGAACTCCCTCCCGATCACCTATAATTACTGCTCGCTGTATAGCCGCATGGTCCTTGTACCATTCCTCATCCGCTCTCAAAATACTGATCGCGTAAAGTCGTATATTTCGCAGAACTTCCGCCACATGAATCCAACCCGTTTTGGGTGCGCGCTCAATCATTGTTGCAGATCTGATGTTTAGCTCCCATTGTTCAAACTCATGCCAACTATTTTTCTCCATACGTCCCCGAAGTACCACTAATTCTTGGATATACGGCATCGCTTCATTTCCCCAACCATATACACGAACATCAATTTTTTGATTCAATAAACTCCTGTTTCCACAATCACAAGATCGAAGATGCATCTCAAACCGCCAAACTCCTCTACTAGAATCACGGAACTGAATGAATTTTGGTTCACTAACAACTGTTCCAGTAAAAGCAAATTCTGACTGAGTACATTTCTCTAATGGATTGTGTGGTAATACTTCAGACTGAGAAACTGAGATAGCAGAATAATATAACCATCCCGCCAGCAAAACCGTGATCCACAAAAAGAAATTATACCTATGTTTTTTCGTAAAACAGGCAACTAACCAAGTGCACAAGGTAATCGAAAATATGATCTGGTCTAACCTATGAGCGATCCCACTCAAAACCATCCCAAAAAAGAAACAGCCTGCAAAGCCAACTAGCGGCCGTCGTATTCCATACATGATAATGCCCATTTAAATAAGCACTAACATCAAACCACATCAAAAATTACTGAGAGTCTTTTAACTGACGAACCAAAACATTCTCTTGCGGTTTATTCAACAACTCATCAGGTGTCTTCACGACCTGTTCGCGTCGCTCTACCATAACATTCCGCATTTGTTCTGCAACAGCCTGTCCACCCACTCGTACAACAAACGTATTAAAAAATATATCATCACGCTGAACATCATATTCTGGGGCAGCTAGCCATGACAAAACAACCTCTCGTCCAAAAATATTTACGGCCTTTCCAAGCACCTCAACACTTTTTTTTATATCGTCTAACTTAACGAAACAAATTGCGTACTCACGATAGAAAGATGGGTCACGGTAACGTTGCTCATAAACATTATCGTATATATCAAGGGCTTCTTTGTATTTCTCTAAATTCGTAAGGGCTATAATTTTTTGATTATAGATGTGAAGAACGTCAACATCGCTATTTAGGAGGCGATCAGCCGTTATTACAGCCTCTTCATATTTCCCCAACTCAATTTGTGAATCCAAAAGTAATAAGTGAACATCTGGATTAAAATTAGCGTTCCTGTAGTACCAATCCGTTAGCTGAAGAACCGCTACATGGTCATCGTGAGCAAAAACCGATTGAATCAGTTTTACCTTAAGATGATCGTTTGAGTTATCAATGTTAAGCAGCCTTATAGTTGAGTTGATAGCTTCAACATACCGCCCCATACCGATATAGATATCCGTAATCATATTCAACACAACTTCATTTGCTGGATTTTTGATCAACATCTGATTACACTTATCTAATGCCAGCTCATAGTTATCTCTCTTGAGCAACTCTTTGATACTTCTTGTTTCCTGAACTTCCTGTTGCCATTCATTACATTGCTTCTCAAAAAAAAGAGATGTATTATCTAGATCAAGTTGAATCGTCGGAATTCGTGTCTCCATCATAACAACAGGCAACTCCTGATTTTTTTGTTCAAGTGAAAGTCTTTCTTCGTATAAAGAAACCCCTTTATTTAGCAGGAAAAAACCCGCCAAAATAAGAATACATATAATTAACAATCTAAGAATGTATATTAATGCAGATACATCACGCTTTTTATTCGCTAGCTTTCCGTCTTTAGAATGCTTTTTATCAATTGTAAGAATTTTTTTGCTCCTAATCGGAATCAATTCATTTGTTTCAAGAGAACTCTTTCCACCATAGAAACTGCCCAACCAATCACCATTTTGAGACGTATCTTTGTCATTTGAATCTTTGTTCATATAGTTCACTCTCAACGTTGATCAAAAGTATAAAACATTATACTCTATACACAGTCAAAACTGCAGGTTGTTGCATATAAAACCAACTATGAAATTATTAATTCTACTTACAGCCAGTACAATCATTCTTTTTGCCGTTCCGCTCAGTGTGCTCGGCATCATTAATAAACTACGTGACCGACAACCTGGCTGTTCAGGCAGTCATGACTGCGTGGTTTATAAAGGTGAAAAAGTTATGTGCCCCTCATGTGAAATTCGAGAATTTAAAGCCACTATGGAATTGAATGAAAATGTGGAGAAAATCAACTGAATAGCTTTGATATAATAGAAACATGCATTAGCTGTGGGGCTTGTCAGCCTCTATGTCCCGAGCAGGCCATCCATCTGGGTCATGATCAATATATTATTAATTCTGAACAATGCACATCCTGTGCACTCTGTCTGGGGCACTGCCCTGTTGAGGCTATCATACCATCATAAACTTAGCCGAGGAGTTTACAAATATGCGCAGACATAACCCCCGTAGTCAATCCGCCCAATACCTCTAAGCGAGTATGCCCGAGAAGCTCTTTTAATTTTTTTTCTGACAAATGATGCTCGTGTAATAATTCATCCACTATTTGATTTAGGATCTTAGCCTGTTCTCCTGCCGCTTTACGTACGCTTTGAGCGTCAAACATTACCACCGCTGCAAATGCAGCAACAATCGTGAATGCAACACTATCAAGACCTTCGTACAATCCGACAGATGTAGCCAAAGAACACGCCATTGCCGAATGCGCACTTGGCATACCGCCAGTACTTAACAGATAACTAAAGTCGAGCTTTCCAGAGCGAAAGAAACAACTTATCATCTTTATAAACTGTGCTAGGAACCATCCAGCTAATGCGGCCCAAAAACTTGGGTGTAATTCACTCATATCTGCCTCCAAAAAATAAAATCCTCATGCTCCGCTCCAGGAACTACCTTAACGTACTATTTCATCAATCCTTCTTAAGCTCCACTCTGGGCTACTGCTATCACCTGATAAATTTAAATCTAATATCCGGAAAAATGGCTTGGTTAGAATACGCAGAACTTTTCTTACGTCAGAACTCTCATTTAGTTGTATTCGCAGTACAGCATCATACCCAACGTCCACACTATAAGCTCCCTTCAAGCATCCCTCAAAAAAATTACCTGAAAAAATTAAATTATCTGTTTCGAACCGATGTTTTGCGCAATAGATATCACCGCTCATTCGGTTTATCGAAAAAATATCTAGAGGTTGCCAAACTGAACCTAGAATAGATGACAAATCATTCAAAATCGGCAACTCAGCAAGCTGCTCCCCTTCTAAGTCAACTGCAAATCTACCTTCACAACTTTCGCTAACATTACTTCGGGTGTCAAACCGCAATAAACCGTCTATATTTAATATGGCCTCAATTCCCGTTTCCATAATCTGATTGATGGGAACCTTATGCAATCCAACACGACCATCAAACCATCCATGTTCAGATCCATTATCAAAAATAATAACTCCCTCACTAGAAAAATTTCCGCCCAAAAAATCCCCCGTTAAGTGAGATAATTCTAAGCGGTTCTTGCGTCCCTTCCATTTACTATCAACTTGGTTTAGTATTTTATCTCCGTAACAAAATTTCTCAGATGAAACGAAAACAGAAAATTCAGCATCGCAAAAAGATTCATAGCTCACTCCCCCCTTAAACGTAACTTGAGATCTTCCCGAAACATCAAGAGAATCATGAAAAATTGTATTCTCGAAACCAATGACATCTTCAATGTCCTGCAGAGCCAACCCAGACGTCAATTCACCCGAAAAATATTTGTTAATAAAATCAATTTCAAACGTTCCTTTTAAAAGCTCAATTTCATCACGCTGACCTAACAAGCGATCAAATACAACCCGATTATTTGAACAGGAAAAGTCAGCATTCAACTCGCTAAAATACACATCGTGATAGTTGATATCTCGAGCTTCAACAGAACACGTCCAAACCGGTTTTTTGACTCCTATCCAAGCACCTTCTATCTTGCTTTCCAAAAACGAATTTGAACTAGCACCTTTAAATCTGGTTAAAATATTTTTTAAGGATTGATCAACAAATGGCAATTGATCAAGCAGTGTAGCCGGTGTTCTAACATCAAGAGAAAGAAACTTATTCCCGTCATCCTTTAACCATCCAATACCAAATTCTGCCTGTTTGTTAGAAACTGTGTCGATCAAGGTTATTCGAGGTGCATCCATCCGCCACCCTAAGGTGCTACCCGAAAAAGTAAAATCAATGGGCTCTACTAAAAGTCCATTTATACTCTCTGTAAGTACTTGGGTATTAACAGAAATCCGATGTACAACCGAATCAACAGATCCTGATGTAACATTTACAGAAAAGGTCGATATCGTCGCCCTAGAAAACCCACTCTGCATTACGAACTCTTGTAATTCTTCAACAAGTGGAAGATCTAGCTCCGACAGATCCAATGTACCGTCAACCTGTAATGCTATTACGCGATCAGACCAGTTATACATTCCGCTCAAATTAATCATCTTATCTTCTGAATAAAACGACAAGGAATTGACATTGACAGTTTGATTACTGTATTCGAACTTACCCTGTAATTCATCACATTCTATACCTGCACACCTGAAACCGCTTAGATCGACCCAAACCTGCAACCCTGATAAATTTAGATCATTTATTTTTGCAGAAAATAGAATCTCGCCTCTCGCAACCTCACTACATGTAATTAGTGGAATAATGTCAGCTAGCGACATCGACTGATCCGTGTGATTTTCGGAATCTTTTTTATTCGGCATATCGAGCACTTCGCCACCAAGTGTTCCTGTAATCTCAATATCACCAGCAAAATTCAGATCAGCAAATCGATCAATATAACTACCCTCTGAAAAAAAAAATCGGTTCTCTTCACGACTAAGTTCAAACTGAATATTCTCAACCATCAACCATGAAGTAGATGTGTTAGATAGACCCACTGCATTCTTCAATATTTGTATCGAGGAAAAAACTATCTTATTAGAAAGCCCTTTCTCCCAACGCTTTAGAGGGAAATGGTTATCCAAAACCAACCTATCAGCCTTGAAAATTGGATCAAGTTGATCTGGATTTTGATCATAGATAACAACGTCAGACAAAACCCAACCCCATGGCCTGTAAAGGACTTGATTGGCATCAAACATAATACCAGACTGATCCTGGAAACCTTGGATTACCCGATCTTTCAACACCTCCGGAATTCCAAAAACTGCAATACCACTCAAACCCAGTACAACCAAAACAAGGGCCACAATCGCAACTCTTAACATCATTTTAAAAGCGGTAATGAGCTCATATGCAATCACAGATATTACTCCCCGCCTACATCAGAATTACCATCTCGCCATGGCTTCATACACTTTTGAACAGAAGAATCAGAAAGTATAAATATAAGCTCATGACCTTTAATCATGGCATAGCGCCCACCTACAGGTGCAAAACCGCCAATTAATAGCTCTTTTGTATGCCACGCCTGAGAACTCTCATAAAATAGTAACTTACACATCGGTTGATCTAACTGAAAAACATCCAACGCTGGAGGATAACTAACAACATATGATTCTGCCTGTAAATTAATAATATCTTCCGTTACCAATGCCCAATCCGGTGCCGCAATAGTCCCGCTTACGCTGTTTTGCTTATCTTCATAACTTTGAACACGTGTTATGCTATTTGTTTCTGTGCCTACAATCCTGTCAATTCTACTAACCTGCCAATTTTTCTCAAATAACGCACGCTGCATATACGCTAATGGATTCAGCCAATCAAACAGCGGTTTAACTCGGTTTACCTCATGCACTTTATTCTCATTCATAAATTGAATTTGAACAGGAGCATCAAAATCATTGGGAACCAAACAGGTTATTGCCTCCTTATAGTCCTGACCCCCGAAACTAACTTCCATATTGACCCGTGTGCTACTCAGATTTGGCTCAACATCAAAACGAGTGATAACCATTCCTTCCACAAATTCGCGCAACTCATTAATCACGCTATTCTCTATTAACCAATTGAAAGAATTATCGACTCTCCATGTCAGATTTGAATCAGTCGCCAACTTAATTTCCCTTACATCATCATAAATGTAACAATGCGAAAGAGATGAGCCTCTCATATCAAAAACCTGAGATGCCCTAAGGTTTTCAATAGACTCAATCAACTCATTAATCAACTCGGTCTCAAGCAATCCCACTCGATCCGTTCCTGATTGAGTTGCATATCGCAATGAATCATCACCCGCTGCAACATCACCGACTCGAAACATCTGCCTACCACTTTCAACACTTGAAATTGATAACTGGAAATAGGGTTCATCAAATCCAAAGGACGTTATCTGGTCAGCAGAGCCATCAACAAATGATTGCAACTGGCAACGACGTAACATTTCCATCAAAGCTAAGAAATCACGCTCTTCGACAGATCCAAGCCGTGGCTGAGTCAACTGCCAGCCACCACTACCATTACGAAGCAACTGAATAAAACCGTCTGCCGCTACTCCGCTTAACTCAATCCGATCAAGTTGTTCCATTGACTCCGTAAAGATATTGTATTCGTAAAAATCACTTGCTTGGCTGGGAAAAAAAGAGTGTTTTTCAGGATCAAACGTATACATATAATCCCCACCCCGAATCATAATATATTGTGCTTTATCGACGCTGGATTGAGCACCCCACAGCCAAACCGTTTCACCTCCACCCCTGTCCACGGTCAAGGAACGTTGCGGAATATCCAACCCATAATCAGCGAGTGCAAACCCTCGCTCTTGCATCTTTCTTAAAGCAAAGCCTTCACGTAACTTAACGACCCTCAATTCGTTCAATAAAGACTCAATCATGATCTGGCTGGCTCTCACCAATTTCTCTTGCTCATTCCCAACAAGCCAATTTCCAGATTCATTCAAGCTAAATGTAATCTGGTTAGTTTGATCCAAGAAAACTAACCGTTTTAAATCTAATTCGTTTGCAGACAGGATTCTTTGCATCCCCATTCGACTCGATAAATCTCCTTGATCATTCCAACGAATCAAAAAAAATGCCAACGCCAAGGCTACCACGAAAAAAGAAGTTGATTTCCAGCGGCTCATACCCTTCTCCGCCAAGCAACAAGGCTACCGAATATAACCATAAGTGCGGGAACCCCTATTGCAAAAATCCAAAACAATAACCGCATACGCCCAACATCTAACGGAAGCCGAATTTCCTGTACGATTCGAGGAGCGACATTGATCAATTCATCGCGATCTACTAACCATTCAAGACAACGTAAAAAAAACTCTCCATTCGCGCCCACTAAATATTGATTTTCAATAAAATCAGAGTCACCCAAGACCACCAGTCGAGAAGCTCCAATTTCAACATCAAGTCCCTTAGAAACACCCCTCTCAATTGCCAATCCCAGCGGGAGCGGTCCGGCCACATCACCATTAGCAATATTGAACACATCACGTCCTCTCTGTACGCTTGTTTCAAGCCAACTTTTTTCAGAACTATTCATCAGTGATTCAATTCTAAGCTGATCGACAAATCCTGCCTGCTTCGCTCTGCGCGCCGGCAACACAGCAGCTGGCATTAGAAGTTGGACAGTCGCATCCAGTCCTCGACAGATTGCGTGACCGCTGAAATCCTCAACATTCAACTCCCGACCCCGTAACGTCTTTTCAGGATCGATAACTACACCCTGCGGCATCGCAACACCCCATCGTCTCAATAAGGATTCCAAACCACTTTGGCGCAAAGAATCCTGTAAAACCATCAGGCGGCCGTTCTGTGACAAGTAGTCTTCCAAAACCCCCAACACACCGGCACTTATCTGTAATAGCGGTCCTGCAATCACCACGGCATCTGCATCCTCCGGTATCGGATTATTTCCACTAATGATAAGGGAATCCAACTCAATGGCCCGCTGCTGTGCCATTGTACTAATTCGGCTCAGGCTTCGCCCGTTCCGGCTCATCTGGAGTGATAACTCTCCATGCCCCTGCAGGAAATATACTTTTGGTCGAATGGATTCTTTCAATTCTAGAAGCGCCTGAGAAATCATCTGTTCGCCCCGAAATCCTATTAATTGAAAACGATCCGTCCCCTCAACAGGCTCAACATCCATCATCTGGGTTGCCCGTATCACGCGATGCTCTGCACCATTGTCTAAAATCAAAACCTGAGCTTCCTGTATAGAAAATTGTAGCGCCAAGGCCTCTGTCTGTCCTCGATCAAGAACCGGATCGATCCACCTTACACGCACCAAACTACTGGCGGCTTCATACTCCTTCAAAAGCTGTTGAATATCTTCATACAAGCGATGCTCTTCCTGAAAAAGCACCGTAATCTCAACCACTTGGTCCAACTCATCTAACAAGGCTGTTGTCCGATCCGAAAGAGCATAAAACGAACGTGCGCTCCAGTCACTTCTAACAATAAACCGGATAGAAAGCATAAAAACAGCCAATAAAAGTAGATATGCCAAAAGAATGTTTATACCCACATGAAAGCGTTGCCATTTTCTCCAACCTCGCCGCTTCATCTCCGTTTCCACTCCAATACAGTTATCGATGCATAGAGCAACCAGACCGTTTGCCCCACGTAAAATACCACCATACGGCTATCAACGACTCCCCTAGAAAATTCCAGCATATGAGCAAAAGTTGAAAAGAACTGCCCAAAAGAACGAAGCATGTCCGATTGTGTATTGTATCCCATAAACATAAAAGCGATCAACGAACCAAAAAGAACCGAAAATCCACCTATTGCAGCCACAACCTGATTGGCTGTTAACGCCGACATAAACAGTCCAACCGCCGTATAAAATAATCCCACCAACACGACACCCACGAATGCCGCACCAATAACACCCCAATCCGGAAACACCACGCCCTGTTCACCACATAACCATCCCAGAACAAAACAATGAAGTATCGTCGGCAACCATAACAACACATAAAAAATTAGAGCTCCGGTAAACTTTACTAACACCCACTCTCTCTCGGTAACCGATGTGGTCAACACAGCCTCCATCGTTCCCAGTCGCCTCTCCTCAGCAATTAAACGCATCGTAATTAAAGGAACCACAACCGGTAGCGAGAAGGTAATCAACGGCCCATTGAATAAAAGCTGAAGAGCTATCAGCATTCGTTCACCATCTGCTAACTGACGCAACAACCAATAAAAATTAAGCCCACTCAAAATCCAGAAAAAAAACAGAATAGCGTATGCCAAGGGTGTATAAAAAAGAGACCTTAATTCTCGCTTCAGCAGACATCTGAACACACGCCCCATCATGACATACCTGCTCCATCCATCAAACTTACAAATGCCTCTTCCAATGAAGACGCTTGGAAATGAAGCGAACGTAGTAGCAACTGCTCAGCCACCGCCCACTCATAAACTGCTTCTGCCGAACGTCCCTCGCTCAACCGCAGCTCAAAACAGAGCCAGCCATCAGCAAGCTCATCCACACGCATCAGCTCCAACCAGTCAAGTACTTCTAGTTTGTCGCAAAGTTGATGCTTATTACCGTAAACTTCCACCTGCACCATACCGCGAACAGATGCCTGTTTTCGCACCGCATCCACCGTATCAACTGCCACCAACTTTCCGTTACTGATCAAGATTACCCGCTCACACACCGCCTCGACTTCCTGCATAATATGCGTTGATAGGAGTATCGTATGCTCTTCCGCCAATCCCGCAATTAACGATCGCATCTGCCTCAACTGTTGCGGATCCAACCCCACTGTAGGTTCATCTAAAATTAACACATCCGGCTCATGAATCAACGCATCCGCCAACCCCACTCGCTGACGATACCCTTTTGAGAGCTGACCAATAATCCGGCGGCCCACCGACTCCAACCCGCACTGCTGTTTTACTACCTGTAAACGATCTCGAATCCGACGCCCCAAAACGCCCTTCATCACCGCCCTATACGTTAAAAATTCATCAACCCGCATCTCCGGATAAAGCGGACAGTGTTCCGGCAAATATCCTATCCGCTGTTTCGCCTCCAGCGGATTTTCCAACACATCTACTGAAGCCACTTCTATTGCTCCCTCGTCAGGCACAAAAAAGCCCGCCAACAGCCGCATCATCGTAGTCTTACCCGCCCCATTCGGCCCCAGAAAACCGACAACCTCATGAGACCCCACCTCAAACGACACATCTTTTAACGCTCGAACACCGGCAAACGATTTTGAAATAGACTCAACCCGAATCATCACGAATCCTGTAGAATCTCCTCAACTGCATCTAAGAAAGTAAACATCTGCGGAGCTGTTCCAATCGACACCCGTATATAATCCTTTGTCTGTTCCGATTCACCAAAGTAGCGTACGTAAATATCACGCTGCTTCAAGCCCTCAAAGAGCTGCTTTGCCGTAACCCCTAGCGGTTTCACCCATAAAAAATTTGTCTGCGAATCAAACACCTCAAAACCGAACACGAACAATTTCTCTGCCACCAGCCGACGCGTCTCCTTAACGGCCTCCACATTCGCCTGCATCGTTGCCTGATCCAGCACCGCCACCCGTGCTACCTCTTGGGTGATATAATTTACATTATACGAATCCTTAATTTTAAAGAGAGCCTCAATCAATGCTGCATCCCCCACGCAATACCCGCACCGAATACCTGCCAGCGAATAGGATTTGGAGAGCGAGCGTGACACCAACACATTATCTCGTTTCAACGCCAGATCCATGCAGTGCCATTCGGCAAAATCGGCATAGGCTTCGTCCACTAGCAATACTCCCTCAAACAATTCCGCAAAACGCTCAATATCTTCTCGTTTCGCAGTCACACTCGTCGGGGCATTTGGGTTAGTCAGAAAAAAAAGAGACGCTTCCAACTGATCAGAAATTTCCCATCCAAACCGCTCATTCAACGGCACCCGCTCCTGTTGAATATTTTCAATAGTCGCCAATACCGGATAAAGCGAATACGAAGGCTCCAAAAAACCCACTTTTGCATCTCGCTCCACAAACGCCCTCAACGCCAGTGCCAGCACCTCATCTGAACCGTTCCCAACAAACACCTGTTCAACCGAACAGTCATGCAACTCCGCAATAACTTTCCGCAATTCAAGACTAACAGGATCCGGATAACGACCTAACTCCGCCACATCAATTTCTCGCAAAATATCCAGCACTTCCGGAGACGGTAAATACGGATTCTCATTCGTATTTAACTTAACTATCTCATCTCCTCGCGGCTGCTCACCCGGAACATACCCCTGCATTTCCTCAACCGATGTACGAATCAACTTGCTCATCTTTAACCTCAATCTTCAAACCGAATCGATGCTGACCGTGCATGACCGTCTAATGTTTCCACTCGACCAAACGCCTCCACCGCCGGCAGCGTTTCCTGCAGATCTTTTCTCGTAAATTGAACCAGACTCGTCCGACGCCGAAAATCCTCAACCGTTAATCCGGAAAAATAGTGACACGTTCCACCCGTAGGTAACACATGACTAGGACCCGCCACAAAATCCCCGACCGCCTCTGGTGTAAACGGCCCAACAAAAAGCGCTCCTGCTGTCAAAATTTTCGGGATAGTCCGCTCTGGGTTTTTCACCACCAGCTCCATATGTTCTGGAGCAAAGCGATTACAAAGCTCTACACCCTCTTGTAAACTCTTCACCGTCACTAACAACATCCCTTTCTCCATAACTTCCCGGATAGGTCCCGTTCGGCGCAACAACTTCGCCTGTTTCAAAACCTCCAGCCGAATCTGCTCTGCTAATTTCACAGATGTCGTCACCAGCAACGACTTCTCAGAACCCGTTCCATGCTCAGCTTGAGAAAGCAGATCCGCCGCCATATGCGCCGCATTTGCCGAACGATCGCACAACACGGCAATCTCACTTGGTCCCGCTACCATATCTAGCGCAACATCTCCGTACACTTGCCGCTTTGCCGCCGTTACATATGGTCCCCCCGGTCCCACAATCTTGCGAACTTTTCTAATCGTCTCTGTACCATAGGCCATCGCCCCAATAGCATGCACACCACCAAGTTTATATATTTCCGTTGCACCCGCCAACTGAAGCGCATAAATAATGTAGGGATTCATCGATCCATCCTTCGCCGCCGGCGAGCACGCCACCAGCTCTTTCACCCCCGCCACCTTTGCCAGAGTTAAGGTCATTAGTGCCGTTGATGCCAATGGAGCAGCACCACCCGGTATGTAAGCCCCCACGCGATCAAACGGAATAAATCGCTCCCCCAACACCCCCCCCTGCGGGGTCGGCATCGTCCAATCCTTCCGCAAACTCTTTTCAGAAAAGATCGATACGCGCTTATGCGCCTCATGCGCCGCTGCCTTGAACTCTTCATCGACCAGTACATCTGCCGCCGCAATCTCTGCCGCACTTACCCGCATCGTCTTGGCTGTCACCCGCGAGCCATCAAACTTTTTCGCCGCCGCTATGACCGCCTGATCCCCACGTTTCCGTACATCAGCCAGTATTCCGGCCGCCGCATCCATCGCCGCCGTCTGAACCGAAGCCCGCTCCAGAAAAGCCTCCACTTTCGGGAAACGCCCCTGCGAGCGCCACGCCACAATCGGTGCCAATTTAACCGCCATAATTACTTCCTCATTCGAAAAAAGAAAATCTACCCCACTCATCCCCCAAAGCAAACTCAATTATATGCACAGCGCAAACAATCAAACTAACGTGAACACACAATCATTCGTCGGAATAAAAACAGAAACATTACTTTCCTATACAGAATCGCGAAAAAATATTATCCAGCAATTCATCGTGATATACACGCCCCGTCACCTCACCCAACTGCTCTAACGCACTTCGCAAATGATCACACGCCAATGCCGCCTGCTGCTCGACATGCTCTCGCAACAATTCCCGTGCCGCCCGAACCTCATGCTCCGCTTTGAGTAGTAGGGCCCGATGCCGCTCCGAAATTAATGCCTGCGTCGTTCCTTCCGCCCCCATTTCTAACCGCTTCGCCAGCGCGTGTTTCAACTCATCAAGCCCACGACCCTCCAGTAAACTCACCTCCACCCCGCTCACATCACCCAATTGCCGTACAAGATCAACCTTGTTTAGCACCACCACCGTTCGATCCATCGGCAGGCCCGCCAAGCGCTCACGATCTTCTTCACTCAACGGCTCCGATGCATCCAGCACATACACAATCAGCTCAGCCGCTTCTCCATGCGCCTCCGCCCTACGAATCCCCTCCGCCTCCACATCACACGCCGTCTGCCGCAATCCCGCTGTATCTGTTAACCGTAGCGGAACCCCATTCAATATCCATGACTCCTCAATCGTATCGCGCGTCGTACCCGCCACCTCAGAAACAATCGCACGCTCATATCCCAATAAGCAGTTTAGTAGCGTCGACTTACCAGCATTCGGACGACCTAAAATCGCCACCCGAACACCATCCCGCAATAATCGCCCCTCATTCCATGTAGCCAGTAATTCTTCCAACTCACTCAACGACATATCCAACTTCACCGCGATTCCACTGAACACATCATCCGGAAGCTCATCCTCCACAAAATCCAGCGTCGTCTCCAAATTGGCCGTTACTTCCAGAAACGAATCATAAAGCGCATTAAACTGACGACGCAACCCCCCCTCCAACTGCTCAACGGCCGCCCGTGCCGCCCGATCTGACCGCGCCCGAATCAAATCAAACAACCCCTCTGCCTGCGTCAAATCCATCCGTCCATTCAAAAATGCTCGCCGGGAAAACTCACCCGGCTCCGCCGAACGCGCTCCCGCTTCCAATGCCGCTCGCAGCACCGTCCGCAATACCACCGAACCACCGTGTCCCTGCAGTTCAACCGTATTCTCACCGGTAAAACTACGCGGCCCCCGCATCACCAACGCCAGCCCAGCATCAATTAACTCACCCGTCTTATTCACGAACGCGCCATAGGAAAATGTCTGACTCTCGCGCACATCCATCAAACGACCATCCGCCGCCTTAAATACCTGATCCGCAATCGCAAACGCCTCCGCTCCCGAAATACGCACGATTCCAATCCCACCCTCTCCTGCCGGTGTAGCCACGGCTGCAATAGTATCCTCTCTCATCATGGGAACATCATACGTAGAACCGAATCCACCGCCAAGAATCAAAAAACGATTGCAAATCGGGCTTTAATTTTTTAAATAATTAAATATATAAATAATAATATAATTAATAAGGAAAACAATTATGGAAAATAAACTACTACTCATCATTCTATCCATTCTGCTTCCCCCGTTGGCCGTATTTCTCAAAGATGGCCTAGGCAAGCATTTTGTCATCAGCATCATTCTATGCATCTGCTTTTACATACCAGGGATAATCCACGCCCTCTGGCTCTCCACACGGTGATTAAAGAAGCACGCTAAAGGATTGCAAAAGCAAGTGCCGCGATTTATCTCTAAAGCTACAGGAAATATGGCATGGAGATAACGATTCTATTTGAGCTGGCAATCATAATGGTGGGAGCCGCTGTGCTGGGAACGCTGTTCCTTTTTTTGCGCCAGCCGATAGTCATTGCTTACATCGCGATCGGTTTTGCGTTGGGACCCGGCGGATTCAAGCTAATTACCGAAACATCCCATCTCGAGCAAATATCCCACATCGGCGTTATTCTACTGCTTTTTCTTATCGGTCTTAATCTACAGCCCCAAAAACTGCTCCATATTTTTCGTAAAACCGCCCCCCTAACACTCATCACTTCACTGCTTTTCGCTCTCGTAACTACCGCCTTTGCCCTCCTGCTCCGCTTTCCGCTGCCCGCCGCTCTCATCTTCGGGGCAGCGATGATGTTCTCCAGCACCGTTGTCGGACTCAAACTGGTTCCCACCACCACCCTGCATCATAAACGTACCGGAGAAGTGATGACCGGCGTACTTCTCTTGCAAGACCTGCTCGCTATTCTCTTCATACTGCTGCTTAACGGTGGCGAAAGTACCAACCCATTCGCCACGTTCGGCCTACTATTATTAAAGTTTATCGCCATTGCGTTGGCACTCTTTCTCGGCGTCCGCTGGATCATGCTCCCACTACTCAAACGTTTTGATGTCGTTCAAGAGTATACCTTTATCGCTACACTCGGCTGGTGTCTACTTGGTGCCGAAGCCGCGCATCTCCTAGGCCTATCATATGAAATTGGAGCCTTCACCGCCGGCATATCCATCGCTTCTTCTCCCGTTGCTCTTGCCATTGCCGAACGGCTTAAACCCCTACGTGAATTCTTTTTGATTCTTTTTTTCTTTGCTATCGGCGCTCGTCTAGACCTCAACATCGATCCAATTCTATTACTCGCCGCTCTGTTTATCGGCATCCTAATCGTTCCCCTTAAAGCCTATCTATTCCGCAATGCATTCCGTATTAGCGGCGAAAAAAAGAGTGCCTCTCGCGAGCTCTCCGTACGCCTTTCACAAGCCAGTGAGTTCTCGTTACTCGTCGTGCTCGCTGCCACATCAGGTGGATGGCTTAACAGCGATCAGGCAATGATGATTCAGATCACAACACTGATCACCTTCATCATCTCTACCTACTGGACCGTTATGCGCTACCCAACACCCATCTCTACTCGAAACGATCTCTTGCAGGACTAAGGACAATAATATTCCATCGCTTCAGGTATCCACCCCCGAATCTTCCGGATACGCGTCTCGTCAGCCGGGTGCGTGCTTAGAAATTCCGGCGGTTTTGCTCCATCATTGCTAGCCATACGCTCCCAAAAACCGATCGCAGCCTCCGGGTTGTAGCCTGCCATCGCCATAAAAATAAGTCCCAATTGATCCGCTTCAAGCTCATGCGTTCGCGAAAAAGGTAAAATTACTCCTACCTGCGAACCCACTCCATACAATTGCATGACCACCGATGCATTTTCTTTTCCTTGCATGTAACCCGAAAGCAATAATCCACCGCCCTGTTGCAATAATGCATGGCTCACTCGTTCTGATGAATGACCCACCACCGCATGAGCGATCTCATGTCCCATCACCACCGCCATACCATCCTCATCTAAAGTATACGGCAGGATGCCGGTATAAAACGCCACCTTGCCGCCCGGCATACACCAAGCGTTCGGCGTATCATTCTCAATCAGATTAAACTCCCACTGAAACCCGTCAATCAAATGGAGCATCTGCTCCTGCTGAAGATATCGCTCCACTGCATGTGAAATGCGACTGCCCACCCGTTGCACCATCGCTGTCTGCTCCGCATCCGTTGAGAGCGTCTCTTCCGCCATCACTTCTCGATAGCTCGTCAGCGACTGTGCGATTAAGGCCCGGTCTGAAACCAGCTTAATCTGTGAACGCCCCGTGATAGGTGCCGTAGCACATCCCGAGAGCGCCAAAACAATCAGTCCAAAAAACCATATATTCTTCATATAAAAAATATATAACTTCTTTAGCAAAGTCAGTCGAGTGTATTTACCAACAGGCCCGATCTTAATTTTGGCTCAAACCAAGTCGACTTAGGAGGCATCAACATGCCTGCATCAGCTACGGAAAACAACTGGTCCATTGACGTTGGGAACATTGAAAACGCAACCGCCGCACGACCCTCATCTACCCATTTCTTTAACTCAGCCGTTCCTCTGATACCCCCAATAAAATCAATATTATCACTCTCCCGCGGATCCTCAATACCCAGAATAGGCGCCAATACTTCGTGCTGCAAAATACTCACATCCAACGCCGCCACCGGATCGGTAGCTTCCGGCATCTTCCGAGGTGTTAGCGTATTCCAGCTCCCCTCAAGATACATACAAATCTCACCCGAGTGCCGAGGCTTATCTACTCCATTCGCTTCAATAGAAAAAGACTCCGCCAATTTTGTCCGAAAAGCATCCACACTCTCAGGCAACGACAATACCACCCGATTATATGCCAGAATCTTCAGCTCACTCTCCGGAAAGAGAACCGCCAGAAAATAGTTATACGGCTCCTCACCCGTATGAGTTGGATTCGCTTCGCGACGCATCGCTCCCACCTTCGCCGCCGAAGCCGAACGATGATGACCATCCGCTACATACGTTGCTGGAATCGCTGCAAAGGCAGCTTCAATCGGTTCCGCGTCTTCAAATTTCCAAATGGTATGCTCCACTCCGTCTTCTGCTGTGAAGTGATAGAGTGGCACACACTTTTTCGTTGCCTCAACATGCTCGTTAATCACTTCCGAATCACGGTAAGCCAGAAAAACCGGTCCCGTATTAGCATTCTGCGTATCGACATAACGTATGCGATCTTCCTCTTTTGCCCGCCGCGTCTTTTCGTGGATCTTAATCGATCCCTCTTCATAATCTTCAACATGACAACTCGCCACAATGCCATACTGAATATGCTCGCCCATACGCTGGCTATAGAGATAGACGGACCCCTCTTCTTCCCGAATCAAAACTCCCTCATCCATCAGCCGTTGTAAATTTGTTTTTGCCTGCTCGTACACCTCAGCTGAGTAAAGATTCTCGACTTCCGGCAGATCAATTTCCGCCCGCACAACCCGCAAGAAACTATTCGGTTTTCCCTCCGCTAATGCAGTTGCTTGTTTTCTGTCCACCACGTCATAAGGAACAGAAGCCACCTCTTCAACAAACTCTTCAGCCGGACGCCATGCCCGAAAACGTTTCACCCGCATCGTAAACCCCTTGGTTGATAATTAATAAAACCAAGAACCTACCGCCCGAACCGGAGCTTGTCAAAAAAGCCAACGTTAAAACTTTATTCAGCCTCCGACCTCGGCGCCCGTTCCATCAAAGCAATCATAGCTTCACGAGCCCCCACGCCCTCATGCACTACCGCTTGAACTTGCTCCGCAATCGGCAGATCAATTCCGACCGATGCTCCCAGCGAACAGGCAGCCCGACAGTTCCAGACACCTTCCGCCACCATCTGCATTCCCTCCATGATCTCCTCGAGACTTTCCCCCTTTCCAAGCCGCTCTCCTACACCCCGATTACGACTGTGCTGACTCATACACGTCACCATCAAATCCCCCAGTCCGCTCAAGCCCGAAAACGTCTCCACCTGCGCACCCAATGCCACGCCCAAACGCGTCATCTCTGCCAACCCTCTTGTCATCAATGCCGCCTTCGTATTGTCGCCAAAACCTAGCCCATCACTTATTCCCGCCGCAATCGCCACCACATTCTTCAGCGCGCCCCCCAGCTCCACTCCCCTCACATCAGAAGATGTATAAACGCGAAAATTTTCCTGCATAAACACTGCCTGCACCCACTCAGCTTCCGCCAAAGAAGTCGCCGCACACGCTACCGCACACGGAATACCCCGCGCGACCTCTTCCGCGTGACTCGGCCCTGAAAGAACCGTCACCTCTCGGCCTAATACCGCTGAAGCGACTGCGCTCATCGTGCTGTAATTACTTTCATCCAACCCTTTCGTCGCGCTCACCACCCGCTGTCCGTCCTGTAGAAAAGGTTTCAACTGTTCGACCGTAGATCGATAAAATCGTGAGGGAACCACCACCAGCACCCCATCAACACCCTGCACCGCTTCCATCATATCCGATGTCCAATCGATAGATTCCGGCAGCTTCACACCGGGTAAAAATTGTTTATTTTCTCCCGCCGAATGAATGGAATGTATCTGATCTGAAAACGGTCCCCACACGTTAACTTCATGCCCATTTCGCGCCAACACGATTGCCAGTGCTGTTCCCCAACCACCGTCACCCAACACCGCTATTTTCATTATACACTATCCTTCTTTCCAAAACGGTTCTCTGTACCCGCAAACAACCGCCCAATATTCGTCCGATGCAGCCAGACAATTAGCAGCGAAAGTAGCGTAATTAATCCCTTCATGACCGGCGAACCTGATCCTTCAATCCATACCGCTACCGCTACCACCAGTACCGCAACAATCGATGCGAGCGAAACATACTTAAAAACAACCATCAGTAACATCCAGCTCAACAATCCAATTCCTACCGCAAGTGGTGCAATGCCTAGCAGCATACCGGAGCTGGTAGCCACGCCTTTCCCCCCCTTAAACTTCAAATACACAGGAAAGCTGTGACCCACAATTGCCATCAAACCGCAATACAAACCCCAATCTCCCGCACCTCCACCCCAAATCGGAAAAAGAAAAGCCGGAACAAATCCTTTTAACGCATCCAGCAGAAACGTCAACAGTCCCCATCCTTTACCCATCACACGAAAGACATTTGTTGCTCCAATGTTTCCACTTCCCTGCGAACGAATATCCACGCCCTGTGAGCGAGCGATCAGTAAGCCAAACGGAATAGCGCCCAGAAAATAGGCTCCCACAACAAATACTATCATCATTATTTTCAGAAAAGTTTGATTCCCAAACCTTCCAATCCCTCTTTTAAATCCTTAACAGCTTTCTCAACCGGTTGATTAGTAGTAGCGCCCTCAGTCGATTCATTTCCTGACAAAACTCCACCCAATAAATTCAACCCTCCTTCAATGATGGCACCCGCTTCTTCGGACACACCCTTAAGTGGTTCATCTAAAACCTCCATAACCCCATCGGTCAACACTTTAACAGGCTCTTCCAACAAACCCAGATCTCCCACAGCACCCTGTAGCGCTGACCCTAAAATCGATTTACTGTTCCCGCCCAGCGCCTGCATCAGGGTTGATGTAATTTCGAACTGCGGCTCCTGCAAAGTTCCCTTAACCGGAACCGCAAACTGCAACTGCTTCACTTTTGTCAGATTTCCTGCCAAGGAAAATGAAACATCATGCAAACGAACTGCAACTTCTGATCCTGTTAAATCACCTTCTCGACAGACCAGTTGAGGATCGACTCCAAACGGTGCAAACGAAACTCCCAATTTCCGCGATGCCTGCTCAATCAAGCGCGGATCAATCTCCAAGATGCGACCCTCCAGATCAAACGATGGTTTTTGCGGATCTACTATTGGTGCCAACCTCATCGACAACTCCGTATTAAAAGCACCCCGATCCGACAAAAGTTCACCCATCACTTGGATGCGACCCCACTCATGCCCTGCTACAGTCCCCAGTTCTTCACCCATCAGAGCTAGATGCAACATCAAATCCAAGTCCTCGATCTTATAATCGACGTATCGCACATCCGAATTTATCTCAATCGACTCCACCAGCACTTCCGGCTGCGTTGTATCTTTCACTGCTGGCACCGGCACTACTACCGCCCCCCCGCCCGACTCTTCTAATCCCATCTGCTTTTGTAACGCCGTGATATTCAATATCCCCTGCTCATTGCGAATTAGTTGAATAACACCTCGATCGATTCTAACCTGCTCCACAATGATAGGTCCACCGCCTACTAATGATGCAGGTTTAATTTTTAGCTCCACAAGCGAGATACTGGCCAACTTCGGTTCCCGAAACTCTCGCGGATTTGCCAGCTCAACATCCGCAAGCCGCATGTAACCCGTAAACGGATTAAACGAGGCTCTATCACTCTGTAGCTCCAGCCCCATATCATCCATTAGTTTAGGATACACTAACGAACTCAATAAGCCGTTAAATCCAAACAGCAGGGCACCGCTAATTAATAGAACCAGCAGAGCAATGAACACAACTAATCGAAAAATCCACTTCATAATACAAACCCCGTTAAAGATGTTAAATAGGTTACGCCACTTCTTGCAGACTGTAAATCTAAAATCTGTTTCATCAGTTGCCTCTTCTGTAAAAAAAAACCATATTGAAATGATGCTGATCAAACCACGTAAATTAAAACTCATTATTGCCTGCAGAGCTAACATCACACGTAGTGCTTATTTGCACGGCTATTTCGAAAAATGCTTGAAAGAATACTATCCACATGCTCGAAAAAAAATCCAAATTGAGTCTGCAGGTATTGAAGCCCGTCGTGGCTCATCCGCACATGAAGTCGTTCAACATGTAGCTAAACTCAATGGTTTCTCGCTTAAAGACCACCGCTCTGATCCTTTCAAACGCTCGGCCATCAAACGAGCAACGGCTATTCTCGTAATGGAAAAGTGGCAAAAGGAGCGTCTCATTGAACAATTTCCCTTTGCACAAGAGAAAATATATCTCCTCATGGAGTACCTATGGCAAGGCGATCCGCTGGAAATAAGAGATGTACCCGATCCCACCGGAAAAAACACCGAAGATTACAAAGACTTCATCGATCTTGCTCATGCCGAAACCGAACGTATTCTTCATGAACTTGCGCGCCAGAACCTACTCTGATGCTTTGCTGCGCGGTTTCAACTGCGGGAAAAGAATAACGTCCCGGATGGCATCTGAACCCGTGAGCAGCATCATTAACCGATCAATTCCGATACCCATTCCTCCTGTCGGCGGCATACCCACCTCCAACGCCGTCAAGAAATCCTGATCCACCTTGCTCGCATCGCCAGCCGCCTGCGCTTCAAACCGATCTCGCTGTTCTAGTGGATTGTTTAACTCGCTGTATGCTGGCGCAATTTCTTTTCCGCCAATCACCAGTTCAAACACGTCGACCAGAGTCGGATCATCTGTGCATGCATTTGCAAGCGGCACCAACTCCGCCGGCAGACGGGTAATAAAAGTTGGCTGGATCAGCGAATTTTCAATGGTCTTATCGTAAATCTCATGTGTTATTTCACGAGGTCCCATCGACTCTTCCAATCCAACTTCGCGCTGCTCCGCTATTGCACGCATAGCCGCTTCATCTTTCGCAAACCAATCTGCC
This sequence comes from uncultured Kiritimatiellaceae bacterium, assembly GCA_964014015.1. GTDB lineage: Bacteria > Verrucomicrobiota > Kiritimatiellia > Kiritimatiellales > Pontiellaceae > Pontiella. The sequence continues at coordinate 28,119 of CAXGYR010000004.1, read as the reverse complement.
CCTAAATGTTCACAAATCAAATCGGTGTAAGATACCTCTCTCCATGGGCTACCCAGATCAATCTCATGCCCCATCCATTCAAAAACGGTCTTCCCGAAAACTCGTTCAGCTACATGCAAAAACAATCCCTGAATCAAAACCTGCATAGAGCGCATATCACCATAAGCCTGATATATCTCCAAACACGTGAACTCTGGATTGTGCGTGCGATCGATTCCCTCATTCCGAAAATTTCGGTTCACTTCATACACACGATCCATGCCCCCCACAATTAACCGCTTCAAATAGAGTTCCGGCGCAATCCGTAAAAACACATCGACATTCAATGCGTTATAATGCGCCTGGAATGGCTTGGCCGTTGCCCCACCAGCTAGCTGTTGTAACATCGGCGTTTCCACTTCCAAGAAATCCCGCTCGTCCAGATATGCCCGAATCTCCCGAATCACCGCCGACCTTTTCTTGAACAGCTCCATCACCTCCGGATTCGAGATCAGATCCAATGAACGCTGCCGATAGCGCGTCTCTACGTCACTCAATCCATGAAATTTTTCTGGCAAGGGTAGTAACGATTTAGAGAGGAGCGTCCACTCCTTCACCGCAATTGTGTTCTCTTCCGTTTTGGTCAAAAAGAACGTACCCTCCACGCCAATACAGTCCCCCAAATCCAACAACTTAAATGCCTTAAACGCATCCTCCCCAATCACATCACGCTGAATCATCAACTGAAAGCGCGCCGAACCGTCATTCAAATGTGCGAATGCCAGCTTGCCCATCTTCCGCATTGCCACAATCCGGCCACAGGCACGCACTGGCTTATCCAACTCAAACTGCTCATGTAGGCGGTCTAGCCGGTCACTCCGCTCAAAAGCCCCGCCGTACGCAGGATAACCCGCTTCTTCAAGGCGCTCCATATTTTCAATTCGCTGTTGCCGATACTCATTCGCCGAAAGCTCTTCGCTCATAATGTCCTCCACGTAAGCGCGACACCATAGGAGATAGCATCCCAGCGGTCAACTGCAACCACTTAAGCCGCCTCCCAATCCGCCAGCCGCAAACTCGGACTAACATCCAGCGGTTCCGCCACAGCCTCTTTTCGCCGAATCTGCTCATACGCGACACCTGCGATCATCGCCGCATTATCCGTGCACAACCGCGGCGAACTTAATAATAAAGGCAACCCCCGCTCCTCGGAAACCTTCGTCAGCTTCTCCCGCAACACCCGATTCAACGAAACGCCCCCCGCACAGATAAAACTTTTCACATCGAATGTATCCAGCGCACGCAACGTCCGCTGAACCAGTGCGTCCGCGACAGCCTCTTGAAAACTTGCTGCCACATCCCGTAACGCCGTTCCCTCAAGCGGTTCCGCCTGTTTTTGCACATGTGTCAGCAACGAAGTTTTCAACCCACTAAAACTAAAACAGAGATTCCGATCATACGAATAGAGCCAACGACCACGCCCCGGCTGTTCCAATCCCCTTGGAAAGCGAACCGCATTAGCATTACCCCCTTCAGCCGTCTTTTGAATAATCGGACCACCCGGATAACCCAGCTGCAGCACCGCCGATGCTTTATCCAGCGCCTCCCCTGCCGCATCATCAATCGTACTTCCCACAATCTCATACCGCCCCACATCACGCATCAACACCAGGCTACTATCGCCCCCCGAAACCATCAACGCCATCAGCGGAAACATTCCATCCATCGAAGGCGCGTTCTCACCCATAAACACCGAATGCAAATGCCCAGCATGATGATTGACCCCCACCAACGGAATAGACAACCGCTCCGCCAGCGCCTTCGCTGCCGAAAAACCCACGACAAGCGAACTCGCCAATCCGGGTCCATAGGTAACCCCAATTGCATCAATATCCTCATACCCCATCGAGGCATCAGCCAATGCCTCCTCAATGATCCCCGGCAACTTCGCTACATGATTACGCGACGCAATCTCCGGAACCACGCCCCCATACGGTCGGTGTTTAGCAATTTGCGAATAGATCACATTCGAGCAGATATTCACACCATCGCTTACCACCGCCGCAGCCGTTTCATCACAAGATGTCTCAATTCCCAATATATTCATACAACCACTACACGAGACCCACGACTATAATGCAAGACCCATTTTTTAGATGCCAACACCTTCACACTCCGATACGATTGTTACATGAAAATATTATTCATAACCAATCGGCTGCCCCATGCCGATGTCGTCGGCGGTCACCGGCTTATCTACCAGCGCATGGAGCAACTGAAAGCTTGCGGGCACTGGGTCGGTCTAATCGCCCTTGTTATGGATGAAAACCGTCAGCACCTCAACACCCTGCAAAAACAGTTCGACCATGTCGCCGCTATCCCCTATATCCCTCGACCCTTCTCCCACCGCCTTCTCAATGACTACCTTAACCCCGTCCTTCCTGCCATCTTCTGGAAAAATCACTCCATAGAAATGAAAAAAATGATCGGACAAACCGTTCATGAACAACGTTGCGACCTCCTCATCGCTGAGTTCAGCGAAATGGGGCAATACCTCTACCGCAACCCCTACCTATCCGCCGTTCATAAAATCGTCTCCTGTCATCGCTGCCTCAGCGACACCTTCAAGAAATACATCGCCACCCCCGGTGTCCCCCCCTCCATCCGCCTCAAAAGTGCTCTCCAAATTGAACGGCTCATTAAATACGAATTTGAGATGTATAACGCCATGGATCATATCCTGACTCTAACCCCCGAAGACCGCTTCAACCTACTCCACCACGCCCCCCAACTTCCGATATCAGTCGTCCCACCAGGTATCGATACTGAGACATTAAACGCCGGAGCAACACCCTCCACTCTTCCTCACTCACAGCTTCTAATGTGCGGATACTTCTCCGACAAATCCAACCGCGATGCCGCTCTCTGGTTTATCCGCTCCATCTGGCCCCTCCTCGCAAAACGACACCCCAACCTTACTTGCCAGTTCGTAGGACGCGGCATCGGCAATGAAATGAAACAAGCCGCTATAAAATATCCAGCTATTGAATTAATCAGCGAAGTAGACGACCTACGACCGTATCGAAAACAAGCCACTGTTTTCATCAATCCTATGCGCCTCGGTTCTGGCCTACGCATCAAAATCCTCGAAGCTATGGCCACTGGTTTACCTGTTGTAAGCACCTCCCTCGGTGCCGCTGGCCTGCCCGCTCAAAATGGGATCAACTGCTTCATCAATGATACCCCTGAAGGCTTCGCAGACTCCATATCCTGGCTCTTGAACGATACTTCTCTTGCCACCCAAATCGGCCAAGCCGCCCAGCAACTCGTCGCCACACAATACAGCGCTAACACAACCATTCGTGAACTCGAACGCATTTTAAAAGACACCATCACCGTTCAACACCAACAGGTCTCATCATGAGTGGCTTCAAAGGTAAATTTCACCGGCAGCACCTTTGCAGTCGATTCACCAAAGACCTCGTCCGTCGCTCCCGCTCACGATGCGAATGCTGCAGCCGCAGCGGTTCACGACTTGAAATCCTCGAAATCGAACCTCTTCTCGAAGAACCTGCTCCCGACCATGCTCTCTTTTTATGCGAAAGCTGCATCAAACAAATTCAGCGTCCCGAAAAAATGAATCCCCACGACTGGCGCTGTCTGCACGAAACCATCTGGTCCGAGCTTCCTGCACTGCAGGTTCTATCTGTCCGCCTGCTCCGCAGACTTGCCGATCGCAACGAAACGTGGGCAGAAGAACTACTCGAACAGTGCGTTCTAGATTCGACGATAGAGGAATGGAGCAATCAGGCCACCTGATCAATCAACCAAAAAAGACCTCACCCAACGCTTTTAATGCTCGCTTACGATCCTCTTCCTTCACCGCAAACATCATACTAATCTCAGACGCACCTTGATTAATCATCTCGATGTTAACCGCTGCATCTGCCAATGCTTGCGTCGCCTGAGATGCCATACCAACCGCATATCGCATCCCTTCACCCACAACCATCAGCAACGCGAGATCATCCTCCACACAGATTGAATCCGGCTCCAACTCACGCTGAATACGCTCCAACACCGCCGTCTCTTTTCCCTCAAGCTGACGGCTATGCAGAATAACCGACATATTATCAATTCCCGATGGTGTATGCTCATATGAAATACCCTCATCCGACAGAATCTCCAGCAACCTTCGACCAAAACCCACTTCACGATTCATCATGTACTTATCAATATAAATCGAACTAAAACCCGCCGCACTCGAAATACCCGCTACTTTCGCACCATCCACCTCACGCTCCGGCACAACCAGCGTACCCGGAGCCTCGGGACGATTCGTGTTCTTGATGCAGATCGGAATCTGAGCGTGTACCGCCGGCACAATCGCCTCATCATGAAAAACACCAAATCCCGCATACGCCAACTCGCGCATCTCCCGGTAGGTCATTCGCTCAATGGCCGGCGCCCGGTCAATCAAACGTGGATCCATCGCATAGACCGAATCGACATCCGTAAAGTTTTCATACACATCCGCCTTAACAGCCGCCGACAAAATAGCCCCTGTAATGTCCGAGCCACCCCGGGGAAACGTAGCCACCTCCCCCGCGCGAGTGCGCCCAAAAAATCCCGGAAAAACCACCACCGAATTCCGATCGCGTAATCGTGCCAATTGTTCATACGACTCCGGCAACACCTCCGCATTACCAAATTCATCAGAGAGCAACATACCCGCCTCACCCGGATCGACATATTCCGCATCCGTCCCCACAGCCCGGAAAGCCTCCGCAATCACCTTAGCGTTATTATCTTCTCCTGCCGCCTTCATCGTATCCATGAATTGCGCATCATGATCGCCCCGCGCTGCAATGCGCTCCTCCAGATCCTTCCGAATCTCATCCCCTAACCGCTCTGGTAGGGAGAGCTCCTTCTGAATTTCAACATACCGGTTCACCACCGCATCCAGCGCCACCGTATAATCATCTCCTTGCAATACATGAGAACCAAGCGTAATCAACAAATCCGTCACTTTTGTATCCGAAGAGTTCCGTTTGCCCGGAGCCGAAACCACGACAATACGCCGATCTATGTCAGCCCGAACAATTTCAACCACTTTTGATATCTGCTCTCCGCTTGCAACCGAAGAACCACCGAACTTAACAACCTTCATCTTCAAAATCCTCCAACCGGAAACGCACCGGTTCCTCCAGACAAATTTTCAAGCCAGCAATGCTCTTCACCGCCTCACAAAAATCTTTCTCCCGCGCTTGCTCTGTCAGCACCACAACCGGCACCTGACCATTGGAATGCTGCTCTTTCTGCACCACAGAAGCGACATTGATCGAATGCTCACCTAGCACATGCATCACCTGCCCCATAGCGCCCGGCTCATCCGCCAGAGACAACCGAAGATAACAGCGTTTACGAACCTCATCTGCCGGTAAATACGAAAGCGACTCACGCTCACGCATCATCGTGATACCCGTTGGTGTTCCCGCCTCATGAATCACATCCGCCGCCGCTTCCATAATGTCACTGATCACAGCGCTACCCGTCGGCAGACGACCAGCCCCACGACCGTAATACATCGTGTCATCCACAATATCACCCTTCATAAACACCGCATTAAACGAATCATTCACCGATCCGATCATCGCCGACTTCGGCACCAGTGCTGCTTCCACCGAAAGCTCCACTGCCTCGTTCAGTTGTTTGATAATTGCTAGCAACTTAATCCGATAACCCAATTCATCCGCATTGGAAATATCCACTTTGGACAATCCTCGAATCCCTGACGTTGGGCACGCCTCCATCGGAACCGGTGCGCCATATGCCATCGAAGCAAGTAGGACCGCCTTGTGCGCCGTATCGATACCATCGATATCAAGATCCGGCGGTGTCTCCGCATATCCCAATGCCTGTGCATCCGCCAGCACCTCATCAAACGGGAGTCCCTCCAACTCCATCCGCGTCAGAATGTAGTTACAGGTTCCATTCAAGATTCCAAAAATATGTCCTATTCGATTCCCGATCAACCCTTCACGCTGCGCCCGCAATACCGGAATACCACCTCCAACAGCTGCCTCATAATAAATACCGGTATCCCGTTCATCCGCCAGTGCATAGAGGGCTGCACCATGATCTGCCAGCAACGCCTTATTCGCCGTTACCACCGGCTTTCCAAGGGTAAGTGCCTGCTCCGTAAACTGCTTAGCAACCGTTGTACCCCCGACCAGTTCCACCACGATATCCACCTCTTCATCGGTAATAACCGCCATTGCATCCGTTGTCAGAATATCCACCGAAATGGCTACCCCCCGATCGGTCTCAATATCCAAATCAGCAATTCGCTTCACCACGGGACGTATCCCACAACGACCCGCAATCAACTCACCATTCTGAAGCAAGCCTTCCACTACCCCGGCTCCCACCGTGCCAAAACCCAAAATGCCAATGCCAATTTCTCTCATACGTACATCCTTTTCGTGAAATGGAAGTGCATTAGCCTAAGTAAATTAAGCATTCAGACAAGACAATTCCGACTACTGAACAGCTCCTACCTAGGACTGACTATCGCTCCGTCAAACGAAATGATATTGTTCCAGTAAGCGAACTATTCAACGCGGAGGGGCTCCCCTGTGGTCCCAATTCATGAGCATTGGCAAATTTTGTCCCTACACCAGGAATTTTGTGAAATACAAACAGATCACCCGCCGTTGGATAATACCACCAAGCGTGCACCGGTCCGGCATGCGTCTTCTCATTCCGAGTCTCCTCGGCATTACGAGGTTGCAGCACACCCAATGCCTCCGGTTTTTCACAATCAATCAAGATAGCTTGTTCCGACTTCAAATGTAGGCGCATCCAATCAACCCCATCAAAAATACCTTTAAACGCAGGCACTCCCCAATCAACCCCACCACATCATCGTTATACAAATCCTGCCAAACTCCAAACCGCGGCCCTCTCATACGGTTCCCCCAAACACGATGCGGACCGCGGCCCAACCAGCGTTTACCTTCCAGCTGATTCTCATCCAGATCAAATCCAATCGCCGCATACGTATACATCGCATCCGGCAGTTCAAAAGAATAACGCAACTGGGCATCACCTACTGTATTAATCTTCCACTCAAACCACGATCCATCCGAACAAGTTGATCGAATTAGAAGGTGATCTGCTTCTTCCTTACTCGTCACTTTCCAGCGTGCTGCAAATGTAAGCGGCTCCTCTTCAAGCGTGCCCGCCTGCCGGAACGGCCCACGAGTCAAACCAAGAGTTTTACCATTCAATAAACCATCCAGTAGCTGACCGGTAGCCGCAGAGAAAACCCACTTGATCTCCCCCACAACCACTTCGATCCGCTTGCCATTATTTTTCACCACAATCGACTTCCCGTCCCGCTCCGGCAACCCGACTGTGCTTTCACTATCCAAAACCCAATGCATCACTTCACGACCCATTGCGTCAAAAGCTGTGATAGCCAATGCATCCGCCCAAGCCCGCTCCTCGCTAATCACCCGCCCATGATCCGGATCAAACATATTGCGGTTAATCCCCTTGATCCGCTGCTTAATACCATTCAGATAAAATCCGTCACCCGGTCGCAACTCAACACTCCGAAATCCAAACCGTTGCGTCATTTCCGACAACACACTGCCCTGATATAGCATCTGCACCTTCACCTGATACCGATTCGGATTTTCTGGCGACCAGCAGAGCGGGTTCTCCACCATAGTCTCTAATTTAATACGCCCCCTTGACCCATGAATCTTCGCCCGCATTGGCTCACCAACGTTTACCCCCTCCAGCGTCTGAATTTGAGCCGTCACTTCATCGGTGTAGATCATAAATTTCTGCCAGAATTTCGTCGGGTACTGCACCTGTGGAAACACATCCATTTTAAACAGCCCATCGGCACGAGCATCAATGGCAACCCGATTCACAAACTCTTTCGGCAGAACCTCCAGATAAACCGGACGATAAATGCCCCCGAAAACCCAGTAATCCGCCTTACGCTCCGCCCGATCCAAACTATCATTATCCGGCTTCTTCTTAACAACCACTTCCAAACGGTTGCTCTTACCGTATGTAATATTTGATTTGTCCAACACATGATGAAACGCCGTATATCCCCCATAATTATCAAACCCAACCGGCTTACCATTAATCTTCACCGACGCCTGCGTCATAACCCCCTCAAAAACCAACCGAACATGTTTATCCTTCCATGCCATCGGCACAAAAAAATCACGCCGATACGTCCCCACCTCCGCATGCTTCTCCAGCGGGTCATCATGGCCATAGTTATACGAACCAAACCCCTCCTGCTCCCAATGCGACGGAACCGCAATTTTCATCCACTTTCCACTCTTGCGCCCCTCCGAGCAGAAAAAGTCCCACTCCACCGCATCACCCGCATCACGACCTGAAAGGTAAACTCGCTCCCCATGGATGGACGGCTCTGCCAAACACACAATGGATGTCCACAAAAAAACAACTACACAAAAAATTCGATTCATACTAAGCCCTCTCATCTCTACCCTACTTTATCATTCATCGGATAAAACAGCTCGTGATCACAACACAATCAGTCACACAAACAACGTAACGCCAGATTAATCTCAAACGTTAATTGACGGCAAACAGCTAAGCTATCATCCAAAAGAATATTAGAAAAGTGGCGGAAAGAGAGGGATTCGAACCCTCGGTACCGCTTACGCAGTACACCGGATTAGCAGTCCAGCACCTTAAGCCACTCAGTCATCTTTCCGCATGGCTTAGAGGGGAGGAACATAGGTAAGCACTCTGCTCAATGCAAGCGTAATTCCCATCGGAAACATTCTTACCAATACTGATACGCATCGAAGAAAATCACATACCAGCCCAATAAAAAGTTGGTCACACCGTGGGCGATAATCGCCGCCCAGATATCCTGTGTTTTAATATACAGCAAGCCATAGGCAATACCGCAAATAACCGCAGCGCCCCACTCAATATGTGAAACCGAGAAAAAGAGCGAAATAAGCAGAAGTAATTTCCAATTTAAGCGGCCGGCATCTATCTCATAAAACGGGCTACCTTGCATCCAGCGATAGGCAAAGCCTCTATAGAAAAACTCTTCAATAATGGCAATAACCACCGTTGTTCCGACCATATGAATCGAAAAATTCAACCACCCTGTAACCCGTGGATCATATTCATGCCGACCCGCATGGATACCCTCTTCTATCACCATAAACGGAACCATCGAACCGTCGCCGCGATCATACAGCTCTCTTAACTTAAAAGGCTGCGTCAAATCCACAAAAAGACGATCATACCACTCTGTTAACCACGGCAGCGTCTCCACCACCCACGAACTCTCCAGCCCAACCCATACGATAAAAATGGCTACGCCAACTCCAACCGCAGCTGGTAGATTACGCCACTTAAACTTCGGATACCAACGCCAAGGTCGAAAAAAAGCCAGCAACAACAATCCACCTAATGTCCGAGCATTATAATTCCAAGCGGGATCGTCCAGCCAGACCATCATCGTCAGCCACATCACAAATGGCAGTACGTGTGCTAGTACTGCTTTTGTGTTAATCCGCTCTTCTTCCTCAGAAAGCTCTCGTTCTTTCAGGCTCATTCGCTTCGTTCAGCATCACCGGTCTGTTCCTCAACAGAAGAGTCTACACCATTTTCGTCCTCAACTCGCTTCAGCGAATCGTCGGGAAGTTCCCCTTCATGCTGACCCTTTTTAAACTCGCCCAAGCTTTTTCCAAGCGAACGAGAAAGTTCTGGCAATTTCTTTGCCCCAAACAAAAGTAGAATCACAAAAATGATCAAAATCACTTCTGAACCACCCGGTAAACCCATTACACCCACACAATTCATTATACCACCTCGCTTTCATCTTCGCCGTTAGCTGTATCACGGTTTCCCGTAAAATGAAGGAACCAAATACAAAATTCGTACAACAAAATCAACGGAGCTGCCAGCAGAAGCTGCGTGAGAAGATCCGGCGGAGTGAGTAACATCGCCAACACAAGCAACCCAACAACCACATGACGACGCTTTTCCCGTAACTGTCGAGAACCCACCACACCCATCTTACCCAAAATCAAAATGACGACCGGTAACTGAAAAGCCAGTCCAAAAGCCAACAGTAATTGCAATGCAAACAGAATATATTTGGAATAAAACCAGATCGATTCGCCCCCCAACTGCGCTCCAATTTTTAACATCAGCCCCAATGCCAACGGCAGAGTGATTTTATACCCCATCACCACACCCAGTAAAAACAAGCCCCCCGAGAAAAACGCAATTCGCTTGATCGCCCGCTGCTCCACATCGCGCACACCCGGCAAAACAAACAACGCCAAAAAAAAGACCAAAAAAGGTAAACTCAAAAGCAAGCCACCGAAAAAAGATACGAGCAACCACATCTTTAACGCCGCCGCAGGTTCTGAAAACTGTAGCCGGATCATCCCCTGCTTCACCCGTTCATCCGGCAACGTAATTTCTGCTCCGATAATCACATCATTGGTCGATATTATTGCCGAGCGAACATCCTCGCCTGCCATCGATAACTGTACCGAACTATCGGCCAGCGTCTCCACCAGCGACGACTCAATATACGGCTCGGCAGGCGCACGCAACAAGCGGATCAACTCATCCGAAAAAGGCAGACAAACCAACATACCTGCCAGCAGCGAAACCACTATGCGTATCAACGTTTTTCGAAACGCCTCTAAATGCGATAAAAAAGGAAGCTCACGATCATCAAACTGAAAGCGTTGACGAAAACCCTTAATTCGACTCCACATCCGATTCCCCATCTGCTTTCGGTTGCTCTTCATCCTCCTCAACATGCAAATCCGAATCCGACGCAAACCCCTCTTCCGGCTCATCAAACGGCCCAAGGTCTTCTTCCACCTCCGCACCCCGAGCATCTGCTTCAGCCCGCATATCGCTGTACATTATATCATGCTTAAACGTATTAGCCGTATGTCGGAACTGGGTCACCAAGTCACTTATTTTCCGCAAAATACGCGGAGCATCTTTCGCTCCGAAAAGCATCAACAGCACTAACAAAACCAATAGAAACTCAGGACCACCCGGCGCAACAAACCCTACACTGACCTCCCATTGATCCATGACTACTTTCGGTACGATTGACACAATACAAAATCCATTAATGTCATAGCTGTCATCGTCTCAACAATCGGCACCGCCCGGGGAACCACACACGGATCATGCCGACCCTTCGCTTCCAAAACCGTCTTCTCACCCTGAAAGGTCGAAGTCTGCTGTGCTTGACCAATCGTTGCCGGGGGTTTAAAAGCTATACGAAACACCAACGGCTCACCATTAGAAATACCACCCTGAACCCCTCCGCTGTGATTCGTCACCGTACCCAGTTGCCCATCTGCTTTCATCTCGAACGGATCGTTATGCGTCGAACCCCGCATACGAGATCCCGCGAATCCGGAGCCTATTTCAAATCCTTTTGTAGCCGGTATCGACAGCATTGCCTGTGCCAGCTTTGCCTCTAACCGTTCAAACACGGGCTCACCCAATCCCACCGGAACCCCACGTGCCACACAGGTCAGAACGCCACCGACAGAATCCTTATGATCCCGTGCATCCGCCACCAACTCCATCATCTTCTCCGCCGATTCATCATCCGGGCATCGAATTAAATTCTTATCCACTTCTGTGCGATTCAAACCTTCCGATGAAAGATCAGGTGCATCCAACTCTCCTACCGAACTAACCCAAGCCACAATCTCCGTTCCAAAATTCTCTCGCAACCATTTTTCCGCTATAGCACCCGCTGCCACACGGCCGATTGTCTCACGTGCACTGGAACGACCACCTCCACTAGCGGCCCGATTGCCATATTTATGCTGATATGTAAAATCAGCATGCGATGGACGCGGTACCTGGCTCATCTCTTGGTAATCACCCGGTCGCTGATCGCGATTATTAACCAACAAACCAATCGGAGTTCCTAATGTTTTACCCGCTTCACAACCTGAAAGAATTATCACTCTATCGGCCTCATCTCTCGGAGTTGTCATCTCACTCTGGCCCGGACGCCGACGAGTAAGTTGCGGCTGAATATCCTCCTCCGTCAGCTGAAGATTTGCTGGGCAACCGTCCACTATGGCACCCACAGCTTTGCCATGAGACTCTCCAAATGTGCTTACTCTAAACAACGTTCCAAATGTACTCGACATACCAACTCCTCATATAAAGCTTGTTAATAACATAATGCATACATCCAAGCCGCACCGAAAAAGTTAAAAATGACAACCCTTTAACATCTCCACCACTTGTTTAAACTCAGACGAAAGCTATTGCAATTTAATCTCTTCGCAACTAGCTTTTTCGGATGGACACACAAAAACGCAAAACAAACCAAGATATATACAATACGGAATCAAATGATAGTGATCTGTATACACCTCAAAAAAGCAATGCCGTTGCTGAAGAACGTAAACGCGATCTGCGACGCCAGCAACTTATAAATTTTACTCTTGGCACGTTTGCCCTGATCATCTCCATTCTTCTTGTTTACATCATTATCAATAATTATATTAAAGATGTTAACGAAGCAAAACCGCTGGCTCCCATTACCGATGAGTATATCCCTCGCTACTCCCTCGAATCAGTAAACCAATGGGTTCTTGATTATAACCGCTCCTTTGCAAAACCAACAGAACAGGATGGCAACCCTCAACCGAACTCGATGCTATGGATCAAGAAAGCCGCCTACAATATAATCCTTGCCGAAAAAGCATACGAACTGAATAACTATCAGGAAGCCGCATTACACTTTGAAAATACACTTGCGATTCTTCCCAATCTCGAAGATGTCCGCGCACCTCTCGGCATGTGCTATTTCAACCTAGAAGAATTTGACAAAGCGGTTGAACTTTTTAAAAACATCGATATAGAAAAACTAGACGAAACCATGCTCAACAACCTGGGTGCCGTTTGCATTCAATCCAAAGCATATGATTTAGCTGAAACTTACCTAACCGCCGCACAGGAAAAAAATTCCGTTTATGCCCCACTGCTAAAAAACCTTGCCCTGCTCTATCGAGAGAAAGAAGAACATGATCAAGCTATCAGCTACTACAACCGTTATTTTTTCCAGCGACCTCAAGACACAGATTCTCGCTACGATTATGCTCTGTACTTAACCAAACAAAGTCGCTGGCAACTTGCTAGCGAAGAGCTCAACATATTAACCGAAGAAATTACTGACATAGCCAATTTATACAATCTCCAAGCCCGAATTGAACTTAAACTAGGTAATGCTGAAAAAGCACTCATTGCTACCCGCCGAGCCGCACAACTAACCGACCCAAAAAACGCCATTCAGTGGATGAGCGACGAAGAATTTGACAAGCTTCGCAACGTAGATGATTTTTCTGAATTGATGAAATATCGCAACAACTAGACCCAGAACACCAACAACTGATTACATCCTAACGCCAACAGTGCAGCCAAAACATCATCCACCACAACTCCCACCCCACCTTTAAGATGTTGCAACTGTCGAATAGGAGGAGGTTTGGTGATATCAAACAGACGATGAAACAAAAAACCGCTCAACAAGAACCACGGATTGGATAGCCCGATCACACAAATCGGTAATGTTAAAAACTCGTCCGCCACAATCATCTGTGAATCCTTTTTACCAATCAACGACTCAGCCTTCCCACACAACGGAACAGCTATCAAAACCAAAAGAAACGCAACCGCAGTCTGCCAAAATACGCTGTCCAGCTGCATCAAACCCCAACTTAACGGAAGCCCCAGCAAGCACCCCACGGTACCCGGCATTACAGCACTTCGACCCAACCCAAATCCGGTAGCCAACACAAGTATTACCCGATTCATTCTTCCTCCTCCGCCAATTCAGATTTCACCATCGCACGTTGAGCGTCATGTAAAAGACAAATCGTCGCTGTATCACTCCGTAAAACACGTCTACCCAGACCCACTCTCGAAAATCCGCGCACCTCTAATTTACTCAATTCGTCTTGCGTCCAGCCCCCTTCAGGACCTACTGCCATCACATACGAGCACTGCTCATTCTGGCGCACACTCTCATCCATCCAACCACGATTTCCTGTTGGGTCAGCCACCCATTTAAACGATGATTCAAATAACTCTTCGCACTTGCTTTCCAAAAATAAGTCGAAATTTTTCCGCACAAAAACTTCAGGCAACCAACCACATCCTGCCTGTTCTAACCCCTCTCGCAACAACGGCTCATACACAGCACGATCCACTACATGACTGTCAAAATAGAACCTCTCAACCCGCGCTGCTCCCACCAAAAAAATTCGCCTCACACCCAACGCAGCTATCTGCGCCCACAACCGACGCAACACCTTTGGCCGTGGCATCGCCAAAATCAAGTCCAGCTTTGGACGCCGAGGAACTTCCCCCCATTTACAAAACAAAGACACGCTGCTGCTCGCAACTTTCTCCACTTCACCTACTCCCAGGGGACCATTCACCTGACAAATTCGAACGGCATCACCCACCGAAACATGTAACACAGAAAGTAGATGCTCCGCTCTTCGTCCCGACAACTTTACCCGTGCTCCACCCTCTAACTCAGAATGATCCAGTAACACCCAATTCATGCGACCACTCTGCCTCTCAACCATATCAAATGCAACAAAACACCCTTTCCCGTTGCCTATCCCCTCAACCCCTGTCACGATTTTCATATGAAAGATATACTTCTATGCAATGACGACGGAATCCACGCACGAGGAATCTATGAACTTCATCAGGCACTTCAACCATACGGCAAGATCGATGTCATTGCCCCCGACACCGAACGAAGCGCTGCCGGACATGCCATCACCCTCACCGACCCCCTCAAAGTCACCCCCACCGAAATAAACAACCAACCCTTTGGACTCGCCGTTGGTGGCACACCCGCCGACTGCATCAAACTTTCCCTCTGCCACCTTCGTAAAAACAACCCGCCCAACCTCGTCGTCAGCGGTATCAATCTTGGGTCTAACACGGGTATAAGTGTTCTCTACTCCGGCACCGTATCGGCTGGCAGCGAAGCCGTTATTCTCGGTGTTCCCGGCATTGCTATTTCTCTCTGCACATACCAAAACCCCCACTGGGAAACCGCCGCCCACGTTGCCCAGCAAATCGTACAAAAATATAACAAACACCCCCTCCCACCCGGTATCATCCTCAACGTCAACGTTCCCAACCTGCCCCTCAGCCAACTTAAAGGACTCAAAAGCGCCCGTATGGGCCGTTCACGTTTCGTAGAACGTTTCAGTACCCATACCGACCCCCGCGGCAATGACTACTACTGGCTCGACGGCGATCTTGAACTCCTCGACGACAGAACCGACACGGATGTTCATGTAATAGAAGCTGGTTACGCCTCTCTAACACCTATCCACATTGATCTTACCGCCGAAACGGTCCTCGACCAACTAACCAGCTGGAATGAAACCTACTGAGCAACCGGCGGCGAAAGCGTACGCAAACAGTCCGGCAGATCATCCTTCGCTCGAAAATGCTCCAGTTTACGTCCCATCACACCCTCAAAGACATCTAGTAACGCCTCCCCAACCATCGCCATTGATGGAGCCCCATCTCCAAGAAGCATCTGTAGCGTCGTCACAGGTTCCCCCTCTAACCCACACGGCACAATCGTTTCAAATCCATCCAATGAATTAGAAACATTAAAACTCATCCCATGAAAACTAACCCACCGCTTCAGCCGAAAACCGATAGCTGCCAATTTACCCAACTCCGTCCAGGCCCCCGACTTTCCTTCCCGCCGAAAACCCTCCACACCAAACAAATTCAAGGTTTGAATCGCAATCTCCTCCAAGTTAAACAGATACCCATGCGCATCCGCCTCGCGTCCCCCCAAATGCAGAATCGGATATAGCACCCACTGCCCCGGCCCATGAAACGTAACATCGCCACCCCGTTCCACCTGAAACAGCTCTATACCCATCGCAGCATAATCCGCTTCACTCTTCAGCAGATAATTATCCCGCCCCCGATTACCCAGCGTCACCGTCGGTGTATGTTGCATCAACAATACCGTATCCGGAATCAACTCCGCCTGCCGCGCCGCCAGCAATCGACGCTGAAACGCCAGCCCATCCGAATATCTAACCGGAAAATCAAACACCAATGAAAATCCATCACTCATAAAAAAAGGGAGGTTTTCCACCTCCCCAAAGTCCTCTCAACAAAAACCTGATTTACAACTGCGGGCAAATCTCTTCATACGAATCAGCATCCATCAAACTATCCACGTCCGCCTCATCAACCACTCTAAGCTTGAACAACCAACCCGCCTCAAACGCATCGCTATTGATGGTTTCAGGTGCATCCTCTAACACCTCATTCACCTCAATCACCTCACCCGCAACCGGAGCATATACATCCGCCGCAGCCTTAACCGACTCAACAACCGCTGCCTCATCGCCCGCCGCAAATGTCGCACCCACAGATGGCAACTCCACAAACGTTAGATCCGAAAGCTGGCTCTGTGCAAAATCAGTAATTCCGACTGTCGCTACTCCCTCATTCAGAGACACCCACTCATGCGACTTGGAATAGAAAAAATCTTTTGGAACTCCCATCTACATACTCCTCATAAAATAGTTAAAAAATGGAGGTGCGGACCGGATTCGAACCGGTGTTCATGGATTTGCAATCCAGTGCCTAACCACTTGGCTACCGCACCCTCTATCAAAGAAGAACGCATCGTAATATTGACGGCAACGCAAGCAAACAAAAAACCTTCATAAAAGTTACCTCACATCCACCACGCAATGATCAATCAGACGCACTTCACCCAACCAAACCGCCACCGCCAGCAACGCAGGTCTCTCTACCCACTCCACCTCCGCCAGATTCACATCATCCACTAATACCACGTAATCAACAACGACCCCTTCCAGTCTCGCAAGCGCCTCCCGAACCCCATCTACCAAAACCCCCGCACTTTGCTCACCAGCACTCGCTCTCTGCACCGCCAGCTCTAATGCCTCATATATGCCCGGCGCCACAGCCCGTTCCCGAACCGAAAGGCGTGCGTTCCGCGAACTCATTGCCAACCCATCCGCCTCCCGCACTGTTACTCCCCGCACAATCTCAACCGGCACATTTAAATCCCGCACCATCCGCTCAACAATCCTAACCTGCTGTGCATCCTTCTCCCCAAAAAAAGCCAGATCCGGCTGCACCCAGTTGAATAATTTCAGTACAACCGTGCACACCCCCCGGAAATGCCCCGGGCGCGACGCCCCACACAGCCCACTACTCAACTGCTCCTCATCCACCCAAACACTAGCATCTTGCGCGTAAACATCTTCCGAATCCGGCATGAACAGCACCGAAACACCTTCCCGCTCACACAACGTGCGATCCAACTCCTCACACCTCGGATATACAGCAAAATCTTCCCCCTCACCAAACTGCATTGGATTAACAAACAGACTCACCACCACAATATCAGCCTGCTCACGAGCCAATCGAATTAACGATAGATGCCCCTCATGCAACGCCCCCATCGTCGGAACCAACGCGACGCGACCTACTGCGCGGCGCTGCCGCCACGCCCATGCCACCATCGCATCTGGCTCTCGAACTACCTCCACCTAAAAACTCTCCTCATCTCCCGGGAATTCACCCGACTCAACCGCACGTTTAAACGCCACCACTGCCTCCTCAATCTGAGGAGCCAACACCGCAAAAGGGCGAACAAACGACGGCGGTTTTTTCTCACTCAATCCCAATAAATCCGAAATCACCAACACCTGCGCATCACACCCCGCCCCCGCACCAATGCCCACTGTCGGAATTGATAACGCCGCCGTAATCTGCTGACTTAACTCGCTCGGCACACACTCCAGCACCACCGCAAAAGCACCCGCCTGTTCCACCGCCATCGCATCATCCATCAATTCCCGAGCCTGCACCTCATTCTGACCCTGCACCCGATACCCCCCCAACTCCTTCACCGATTGAGGCGTCAACCCAATATGCCCTAATACCGGAATACCATTCGTTACCAGCGCCTCAATCAACGCTGCACGAATAACGCCCCCTTCCACTTTCACCGCATCGGCTCCAGCTTCCTGAACAAACCGACCCGCATTGGCAATACCACATGCCAATGAAGGCTGATACGACATAAACGGCATATCCGCCACCACCAATGCCCGGTGCGTCACACGCGAAACCGCCGCCGTATGATGCAACATAGCCTCCATACTCACCGGCAATGTACTCTCGTAACCCAGCGACGTCATACCCAACGAATCTCCCACCAACACTACCGGCAGCTCCGCCGACTCCACCCACTGAGCTGATAACGCATCATACGCCGTCAGCATCGCCCACCGCTCTTTACCCTTTAATGCCTTAATTTCAACCGCCGTCCAACGCTTCATCATCTCACCAACTCTCTATCACCCGCACAACATCCGACCCATCTCGGCAACCACACCATACATCCTTAACCGCTTCCGTCATCCCCGGCAACACCAAATCCGGCCGCACCTCCGCCAGCGGCGCCAACACAAACCCCCGCACCATCCAGCGCGGATGCGGCACGCTCAGCTCCTTCGTATCGCGGCACATTGATCCCGCATATATAATGTCAATATCCACCGTCCTCGGTGCATTCCGCACCCCTGTTCGCACGCGTCCCAACGCCTGCTCCACTTCAGCCAGCCACACCAACCAATCCTCCGGCGATGCCTCACTCTCCAGCACCACAACTGCGTTGAGAAACCGCATCGCCTCATATGCCTCTGCCACCTCCACCGGTGCCGTCTCATATACACCCGACTGCGCCGTTAGCCGTCCCGCACCCGTCGTCAACAAACCATCCCGTGCCGCTTGCAGAAAGCCCAGTCGATCACCTTGATTAGACCCTAAACTAAAACCGATCTCCACCGTACCATACTCCCTCTTCCACCTTCACCGCACGCCCCGCAAGCACCATAGAACCTGAAACATCATCCACAATCAACGTATCCCCACTCTGACACATAACCTCCACCGGAAACGAACACCAGCCGCGTACCACCGCCAAACGCGCCGCTGCCAACGCCCCCGTACCACACGCCAACGTCTCCCCCTCAACCCCCCGCTCAAACGTCCGCACATGCACAACACCCCGCTCATCCACCACAGCTGCACTCGCATTTGATCCCTCCCGACGAAAATGTTTATCCGACCGAATCAACGAACCCGCCTTCTCCCACTCTAAACACTGCAACTCACTCACCCCACTCACCCAATGCACCGCATGCGCCACGCCCGTATTCAACAAATCCACCCGATAGCCACACGCCAACTCAACGTCCATATATTCCGATTTCCATTTCCCCATCTGCAACCGCACCCACTCACCTTGACCCTCAGCCAACAACACCCCCGCCTCCGTCTCAATCCGTAACGGCTCCTTAGCTAATCCCGCTTCCACCGCAAACCGAGCTACACAACGCGCCCCATTCCCACACATCGCCACCTCCGAACCATCCGGATTAAAAAACCGCATGCGCACATCCGCACAGTCCGACCGCTGCACCAACAACAGTCCATCCGATCCAATCCCCTCATCAGCATCACACATAGCCCGAATCAACACCCCGTTCTGGCATTCAAACTGCCCCGCAAGATCGTCCACCAACACAAACGTATTTCCCGCACCATGCATCTTTGTATAGACAACGCTCATCTCGCTAAACTGCCATCTTTCCCACGCCCCGAAAATAAAAAAGGCTGCCCATGGCAGCCTTCATAAGCAATGCATGCATACACAATCAGCTCACCAACGCTAGTAACACACCCGCCGCTACCGCTGAACCAATAACACCCGCCACATTTGGACCCATCGCGTGCATCAGCAAAAAGTTCTGAGGATTCGCTTCCAGCCCCACCTTGTTCGAAACCCGCGCCGCCATCGGCACCGCCGAAACACCCGCCGAACCGATCAACGGATTAATCTTATCCTTACTCAGCTTATTCATCAGTTTTGCCAGCAACACACCCGAAGCCGTTCCAATCACAAACGCCGCCAGCCCCAACGCCAAAATACCCAGCGTTTGAACATTCAAAAACTTATCCGCCGCCAGCTTCGAACCCACCGCCAACCCGAGCATAATCGTCACGATATTAATCAACGCATTCTGTGCTGTATCCGACAATCGATCGACCACACACGACTCCTTCATCAAATTGCCCAGCATTAGCATGCCGATCAGCGGCGTCGCCGATGGCAACAACAGCAGACAGATCACCAAAACCATCAACGGAAAAACAATCTTCTCCACCTTACTCACCGGGCGTAACTGCTTCATCTCAATCGCCCGCTCCTCAGCCGTGGTAAACAGCTTCATAATCGGCGGCTGAATAATCGGCACCAAAGCCATGTACGAATAGGCCGCCACTGCAATCGCACCCAATAAATTAGGCGCTAATCGCGATGCCAAAAAAATGGCCGTCGGGCCATCTGCACCTCCGATGATGCCAATTGCTGCCGCATCCTCCAGCGAGAACAGGCCACCCAATGCCACAGCACCTAACAGGGCTAAGAAAATACCAAACTGTGCTGCCGCACCCAACAGCGCCGTTTTCGGATTCGCCAGCAACGGACCAAAATCCGTCATCGCGCCCACACCCATAAAAATCAACAGAGGAAAGACACCTGACTGCACGCCCACCGTATAGAAATAGTGCAGAAAACCACCCGGCTGCCCCGGTATTGGCTCCGCCGCAATTCCCGCCACCGGGATATTCGTAAGAATCGCACCGAATCCAATCGGCAGCAAAAGCAGCGGCTCAAACTTCTTGGCAATCGCCAGATAGATTAACCCCAGCCCCACAAAGATCATGATGAATTGCCCCACACCCTTTGGCAAAAGCGCCTGCTCCTTGAAGCCCTTCTCACGTGCCTCAGCCAACTGTATCCGATACGGAGCCAGTTCAGCTTCCGGCACGCCATGCGCTGCCGCATCTGCTAGCACGTTCACCACACCCGCAAAGTGACCTGCTGCAATTTCTGCATCAACCGTCTTCGCCAAAGCGCTACGATACGCCGCCTCTTTCTCCTCCGCGCTAAGCGGATTAAAAAAGCGATAGATCCCCGTCTCTTTCCAGAGCTTTTGGAATCCCTCCGCAATTGAAATACCCTCACGCACCTCCGCCACAGCCATTGTCGGAACCGCACTACAAAGTGCGCCCACAACCGCCACCATCAACAACCCTCTTCTCATCAAACCTACTCCCTTCAAGGAATCGCCTTAGCCAATCGTCGCCAACGGATCACCTGCTGAAACCTGCGCACCAGACTGCACCTCAACCGACGTTACCGAACCGCCCGATGCCGCCTTCACCTCGACCTCCATCTTCATTGCTTCCACAACGAAGAGAACATCGCCTTCGCTCACCGCATCGCCTACGCTAACATTGACTTTAATCACTTTCGCGTTCATCGGAGCCGCAACCTTCTCGCCCTCACCACTTGCCGTAGCACCAGCTGAAGCACCTGCTTCGCCGTCGCCCACCGCAATGTTGTAACTTGCACCGTTGACGGTTGCTGTATCTCCAGAGATCTCTACTTGATAGGTCTTTCCGTTCACCGACACCGCATAGGCTCCATCGCCACCCGCTTCCGCCTGCTTCGGCATCAAAGAGTGCTTCCGCACACCGTTGATCTCCACCTTGCCCAACAGGAAATCAATTCCCTTCTGTTTACAAGCTGCCGCAATAAAAATGTTTTCGTCCGACTCTTCCAAACCGTTCTCCTGCAGCATCTTCTTCGCCGCATCCACACCCTTATTCGGATCCGCATCGTTCAGATCAACCGGGTTTGCCGTTGTCGGCTCCAGCCCCATCTTCTCCGAAGCCAGTTTCACAATTTCAGCATCCGGCTCGACCGGTGTCTTTCCGAAATAGCCCAACACCATCTTCCCGTATCCCTCCGCAAACTTCTCCCAAGGGCCAAAGATAACATTGTTAAACGCCTGCTGGAAATAGAACTGAGAAACCGGTGTTACCGACGTAGCAAATCCACCCCGACGCACCACTTCACTCATCGCCGCAATACAATCCTCATATTTGTCCATCAGATTGTTATCGCGCATCATCTGTGTATTCGCCGTCAATGCACCGCCCGGCATCGGTGACCATGGAATCATCGGCTCTACCGCTTTCGCTTCCGGCGGAATAAAGTAATCTGCCATACACTCTTTAAAGACCGCCGCCGCTTCCATCATTTTATCAATGTCCACATCCAGCTCGTATTCTTCACCCCGCAACGCGTGCCAAAGCGTAGCCACATCCGGTTGACAAGTTCCGCCCGAAGCCGGAGCCAACGAACAGTCTACTTGATCCGCGCCCGCCTTAATCGCCGCCACATATCCAACGGTTCCGATACCTGCCGTCTCATGTGAATGAAATGCAATCTTTGTATCGCCCGGCAACATCTTACGCGCCGCCACAATCGTGTCATACACCTTCTTTGGCACCGCTGTGCCCGACGCATCCTTAAAGCAGACACTGTCAAACGGAATCTCAGCATCCAGAATATCCTGTAGTGTCTTCATATAAAATTCAACCGTGTGCGCCCCCGAGCAGCCCGGTGGAAGCTCCATCATCGTAACCACCACTTCGTGCTTCAGTCCATGCGCCGTAATCGACTTGCCCGAATCGATCAAATTGTTCACATCGTTCAACGCATCAAAATTTCGAATGGTCGTCATGCCATGCTTCTTAAACATCTTCGCATGTAAATCGATAATATCGCGCGACTGAGAATCCAGTCCCACCACGTTGATGCCCCGTGCTAACGTCTGCAAGTTTGCATCCGGACCCGCCGTCGCACGGAACGTATCCATCATGTCAAACGCGCTTTCATTACAATAAAAGAACGGCGCCTGGAAGCGTGCCCCGCCACCTGCCTCAAAATGTGTCTGTCCCGCCTCGGCACATACCTTCACCGCCGGCATAAAATCTTCTGTCAACACCCGCGCACCGTAGACCGACTGAAAGCCATCGCGAAACGCCGTGTTCATAATATGAATTGTCTTCTTAGCCACTGAATAACTCCTTCTTTTTCCTTAACCCCGTTTAGCGCGAATCGCCGCCAGTGCAACCGCAACTTCAACGTCGCCGCCACCGCTCGATACTCTCTTCACCGGAGCCTCTGGCTCCACAAACCGATCCGCAAACTTCTTAAAATACGCCGCCGACACATTCATCGCGCCAATCAGCAACACCAAAAAGGCAAACACCGTCGCCATTCCAATCACCATCAGGGTACCCCCCTGTGAAAGCAGATTATCCATCTAATCACTCCTTTTTCAGCAAAACCTTGCCTTATATAAATAAAAATTAGACACAGGGCTAGTCGAATTCAGTTTAAGTTCACATATCAATCTTCTACATTACACCGTATGAACTTTAGAATTGAATGGCACGATCGTCTTGGTTCTACCAACCAGTATCTTAAAAACGAACTCCTAAACGGACACACCATCCCCTCTGGCACCCTCATCGCCGCCTACGACCAGACCGCCGGAACCGGTCGTTTCAAACGCCCCTGGATCGCCCCGCCCCGCACCAATCTCTGTTGCTCACTCTACCTCGCCACGCAGGCACCCCTCACCGCCATACCCTCCCTCACCATGGCCACCGCCCTCGCCGTCCATGATCTGCTCCGTACCCACCGCATCCCTGCCCAACCCAAATGGCCCAACGACTTGCTCGTCAACGGTAAAAAAATTTGCGGTATTCTCTCCGAACAGATCGATCACCCTCCCACGCAACAACGCGGCATCATCACCGGCATCGGCCTCAACATCAATCTCACCCCCTCACAAGCGGCCGAAATCGACCAACCCGCCACCTCCATGCTCATCGAAACCGATACCGTTCACCCTATCGAAAAAACACTTGAAGAGCTGCTACCCCATATAACCTACTGGATCGACCGATGGCAGACCGACTACTTCAACGCTATTCGCCCCACATGGGAAGCCGCTACCGGCCCCCTCAACCGCCCCCTCACCATCCGCGACGGCGACAATCTACTCCACGGCACCCTCGCCGGCTACGGCGAACACGGTCAACTCCTCCTTCAAACCCCCACCGGCATCCAACCCATCTGGTCAGGAGAGATACCCCTATGAAAACCCTCACGCTTTCTGCCATCGCCCTCCTACTCCTCACCAGCTGCGCCACTCCCCGCCGCTTCGCCGTACCCAAAAACCAAAAACCCGAACGCATCACCCTCACCCTCACCGGCTACTGCGACTGCGAAATCTGCTGCGGCTGGGAACGCAACTGGCGCTTCCAACCCGTCTATGCCTACGGCCCCAGCAAAGGCAAACCCAAACAAGTCGGCATCACCTCCTCCGGCACCAAAGCCCGCAAAGGCACCCTCGCCGCCGATACCCGCCTCTTCCCCTACGGAACCCTCTTCCACATTCCCGGCTACGGCTGGGGCCGCGTTGAAGACATCGGCGGTGCCATCAAAGGCCGCCACCTCGACCTATACTTCGACTCCCATCAAGAAGCCCTCGAATGGGGCCGCCAGAAAAAACAAGTCCTCCTCTGGCGCACTCAACGCTGAAAGAAACAAAAATCAATTTTTTTTACCGATTGCCCCCTCAACTTCGGTATGATGTCCTCAATTAACGAGGAACGACTCATGGGCACATCCCGAATGGTTCGCGTCAACGAACTACTGAAACGCGAGATTGCAGAAGATCTGCACCGCAACTTTTCCGGCACCGATTTTGATGCCGCCGCCATCACCGTCACGCGTGTCGAGTGCGCACCCGATCTGCGCGACGCCAACGTCTACATCTCCATCTTTGGCCATCAATACGACAAACACGATATGATCCGCACCCTCAACCGTCGCCGACAAGAGATCGTTCGTCTTATGATAAAACGTGTTAAACTAAAGTACACACCTCGCCTCCACTTCCATCTCGACGAATCCCTCGCCGAAGGCGACAACATCCTCACCATCCTCCACGAACTCGAACAGGAACAAGAACAGAACAACCCCGAATCATGAGCCGCCGCAACCGACAGCCCGACCCCTTCGACGGCATCCTACTCGTCGACAAACCCACCGACTGGACCTCCCACGATGTCGTTGCCAAAATCCGCAATCAGTTTAAACTCAACAAAGTCGGACACGGTGGCACCCTTGATCCCCTAGCCACCGGACTCCTCGTCCTTCTCATCGGGCGCGCCACCAAAGCCTCCGCCACCATCACCAACGGCGACAAAACCTACACCGGCACCCTCCTGCTAGGCCGCACCACCACCACGCAGGACACTCAAGGCGAAACCCTCACCGAAGCCGACCCCGCCGCCGTTACCGAGCAGCAAATCACCGATGCACTTCCCACTTTAACTGGTGAAATACAGCAACTCCCCCCCATGGTCTCCGCCATTAAAAAAGACGGCGTACCGCTCTACAAACTAGCCCGCAAAGGTGTCGAAATCGAACGCGAGCCCCGCACCTGCCAGATTCACCAATTTGACATTACCCATTTCGAAAATCCTCACGTCAACATCCACGTGCACTGCTCGAAAGGAACGTACGTCCGCACCCTTGCTCACGACCTCGGTCAACTCCTTGGCTGCGGCGCCTGCCTCTCCGCCCTCCGCCGTACCGCCTCCGGACCCCTCCATATCGATCACGCCCACACCCTTGACGAGATTTTATCCGAAACCCGAGAAACCCTCATCAACCGAACCCTACCACTCGAAACCCTACTCTCAACATGATTTCATCTCACACCCTCGAATCATTGCCGCCAACGAAAGAGCCCATTGCCCTTGCTCTCGGCAACTTTGACGGACTGCACATCGGTCATGCCGCCGTCATTCAAAATGCAACCGCAACCGCGAAACAACACAACGGGCAAGCCTGGGTATTCACCTTCCACCCCCATCCGCGGCAACTACTCAACCCCGAAACAGCTCCGCCCCTGCTTTCCACTCGCTCTCAACAAGATCATGAACTCACCCGACTCGGAATCAGTACTACCATTCGGCAACCCTTCAACGAAACCTTTCGCCAGCTGACGCCCGACCAGTTCTTCACCTATCTCCAGACTCATATTCCAAGCCTAACTGCCATCTCCGTCGGCACGGACTGGTCCTTCGGACGCGACCGCGCCGGCAATGCACAGTTACTCGAACAATACTGCCGCGAACACAACATTCACTTTACCGCGCAACCTCCCGTCGAACATGACCAGCAACGCGTCTCCAGCACCCGCATACGCACCGCCATCTCAACTGGAGATTTATATCAAGCCACCGCCATGCTCGGCCGTCCCTTCTCCATTCAAGGAATCGTTGTTCACGGCGAAAAAATCGGCCGCCAACTTGGCTACCCCACCGCCAACATCGATCCCTACAACGAATGCCTACCCCCCAACGGCGTCTACGCCGCCCGCCTTCATCACCAAGGAGCTTCCTACAATGCCGCCGCCTACATCGGCAACCGCCGCACCATCCATACCGACAAACCCACCGTTCTGGAAGCTCATCTACTCAACCAGACAAATATTGATCTCTACGAACAAGAGATCGAACTCGATTTCATCGCCACCATCCGCGGCGACCTCAAATTTGAAAACACCGACGCCCTCAAAAAACAGATAGCGCTCGATCTACAAGCTATAGACCAAGCGCTACTTCAACGACCGTAACGAATGAATTACATTATTTGATGCGTGCGTACTGCCCCGAATCAGCCATCACAATTCGATCCACGATTTCATCATAACTACCCGCAGCCAGCAGAATATCTCCATTCGCCAGAATCAACTCCGCCCGATCCTCAAACAGATCCGAATAACGAACCCGCACACTCGTCATCTCAATAAACCGACGATTCTCCGGCTTCTTAGATAAATCCGTCTCTTTACTGTAGTTATCCAGATTTACTGCATATACTTCTAAAAACATATCCGTTCTCCTTTCAATTGCCTCGCGTCGCATCCAACCTCAAAAATGTTACGCCTTCAAGCAGATAAAGACACCTTCCCCTCATCCTCAACCACCTCCAAACTTGACGCACCCACCCGCATTCCCTAGTTTTCATCGTTTGTTCGTTGGACACAAAACCAACACAAGCACCAAACCAAAGGAAAAAACTATGTCCAATACGGTACTCTTCGGCTCTCAATGGGGCGACGAAGGCAAAGGAAAAATAATCGATGTACTCACCCACGACGCCGACTGGGTAGTTCGTTACCAAGGCGGCAACAACGCCGGACACACCGTAGAAATCGAAGACCAAAAATTTGTACTTCACCTCACCCCCTCCGGCATCCTCCGCGAAACCTGCAAATGCGTCATCGGCAACGGTCTCGTGGTCGACCTCATCGGTCTCTGCGAAGAACTCACAGAGCTCACCGACCGCAACATTCCCCTCACCAACCGACTCTTCATCTCCGACCGCGCTCACCTCGTACTCCCCTACCACCAAGCACTCGACGGCGCCAAAGAGAGCGCCCGCTCCGACGCCAGCAAAATCGGCACCACCAAACGCGGTATCGGACCCGCCTACTCCGACAAAGCCGACCGCACCGGGCTCCGCATGTGCGATCTTCTCGAAGAAGATTTTCTCGACCGCGTCCGCACCCTCGCCACCGCCAAAAATCAGCAACTCACCGCACTCAATCAACCCACCCTCGACGTTGAAACTCTCATCAACCAAGTTGATCAAGCCGCAGCGCAACTACGCCCCTACATCACCGATACCGTTCCCCTGCTTCACGAAGCCATGCAACGCAACGACAAAATTCTCTTTGAAGGCGCCCAAGGCATCATGCTCGATATCGACTTCGGAACCTACCCCTATGTCACCTCCTCCAACACCGGCGCCAACGGCGTCGCCTCAGGAGCCGGTATTCCTCCCCAATCAATTGACCGCGTCATCGGCATCGTCAAAGCCTACACCACCCGCGTTGGCGGCGGCCCTTTCCCCACCGAATTGACCGACGCAACCGGCGAACACATCGCCCGCGTAGGAGCCGAATTCGGCGCCACTACCGGTCGCCCCCGCCGCTGCGGCTGGGT
>CAXGYR010000003.1:0-59754 GCA_964014015.1 uncultured Kiritimatiellaceae bacterium | reverse complement strand
TGCGGGTATAGAGGCGTTTGGGGTTTCGATTGAGGTGAATGCGGGGGTGTTTTGTAATGCGCAGATGCCGAGCCGGTTGTTGCAGGGGGTGTGCCGGATGGAGGGGGCGGCGGAGAGTTTGTTGCGGGCGGCGATGCAGGAGCTGCAGTTGAGTGCACGGGCGTATGATCGGATTTTGAAGGTGGCGCGGACGGTGGCGGATCTGGCGGGGCGGGAGCGGATTGAGGCGGGGGATGTGGCGGAGGCGGTGGGGTATCGGTCGTTGGATCGGCCGGTGGGGTGAGGGTGGAAAATGGGGTTATGGGGTTGACGGGTTGGGGATTTTTGGGTTGTATGGGCGCCTTTTCCGCATACGGAAACTTGCGTGAAGGATCATCGCCATGGAAATACCGCACGGTGCGGGGCGAGCGCCCGGGCTCGAGAGTTCGAAAGGGCGGCCGGTTGTCGGCTTAATTTGCAGAGGAACCTGCGGAGTGGGAGATTGAAATGAAGTATACAGGACCGAAGATTAAGAAGGCTCGGCGGTTGGGCATTGCGTTGTCGCCGAAGTCGGAGCGTTATTTGGAACGGCGGCCGAATCCGCCGGGGCAGCATGGGCCGAACCGTCGGCGGGGCAAGCAGTCGGATTATGGTAAGCAGCTGACTGAGAAGCAGCGGTTGCGCTATCAGTATAACCTAAGCGAGAAGCAGCTGCGCGGTGTGTTTACGAAGGCGGCGCGGAAACCGGGTAATACGGGTGAGGTAATGTTGCAGATGCTGGAGAGCCGGTTGGATGTGGTGGTGTTGCGTGCGGGTATGGCGCGGTCGATCTTTCAGGCGCGGCAGATGGTTTCGCATGCGCATTTCCGGGTGAATGGTAAGAAGGTGAACATTCCGTCGTACAGCGTGCGGATTGGTGACCAGATTACGGTTCGGGAGAAGTCGAAGGAGCTGGAAGCGTTTGTATTGGCGCAGCAGGTTGCGAAGACTCCGGAGTATGTGACGGCGAATGATAAGCAATTGACGGCAGAGCTGAATCGCTTGCCGCAGGCGGATGAGGTTCCGGTTACGTGTGAAATTTCACTGGTGGTGGAGTTCTACGCTCGATAAGCGTGGGCTTGCGCAACGTAAAGAGCCGTTCCTTTTGGGGAGCGGCTTTTTTTTGTGGGTGGGTTCCCGCTTGAGGCGAAGGCGGGTTCGGGGTATGAAGGCGGTTTGATTTTGGGAGATGGTGTATGAAAGTTCCGGTGAGTTGGTTGAGTGAGTTGGTGAAGGTGGATGCGGATCTGGAGGGATTGGCGGATCGGCTGACGTTTGCGGGGCTGGAGGTGGAGGCGATTGAGACGGTGGGTTCGGATTTTGCGGGCGTAGTGGCGGGTCGGGTGAGTGCGGTGGAGCCGCACCCGAATGCGGATAAGCTGCGGTTGTGTACGGTGGAGTTTGGGGAGGCGGAGCCGATGCGGGTGGTGTGTGGGGCGCCGAATGTTTCGGTGGGCGGGGTCTATCCGTTTGCGCCGGTGGGTACGACGTTGCCGGGTGGGTTTACGCTGAAGAAGGCGAAGATTCGTGGCGAAGTTTCGATGGGGATGTTGTGTGCGAAGGATGAGCTGGGGTTGGGGGAGGATCATTCGGGGCTGCTGGAATTGGATGGGGAGGTGGCGCCGGGGACGCCGTTTGTTGAGCTGTGGGGTGCGCCGGAGACGGTGATTGAGTTGGAGATTACGCCGAACCGGCCGGATTGTTTGTCGATGGTGGGCGTGGCGCGGGAGATGGCGGTGTTGAGTGGAGAGGCATTGCGGCTTCCGGAAGTAGCGTTGTCGGTGGGTGCTTCGTCGGCGTTACAGGTTGCGGTGGAGGATACGGTGTTGTGTCCGCGGTATACGGTGCGGGTGATTGAGGGGGTGAAGGTGGGGCCCTCTCCGGAGTGGATGCAGGCTCGGCTTGAGGCGGTGGGGATTCGACCGATCAACAATGTGGTGGACATTACGAACTATGTGATGCTGGAGATGGGGCATCCGTTGCATGCGTTTGATGCGCGGTCGTTGGCGGGTAATACGATGGAGGTTCGTCGGGCGCAACGTGGAGAGAAGTTTGTGACGTTGGATGGTGTGGAGCGGGAGCTGGCGGAGGATATGCTAGTGATTGCGGATGGTGAGAAGGCGACGGCGTTGGCGGGTGTGATGGGGGGCGCGAATAGCGAGATTGTGGCGGATACGGTGGATGTTGTTTTGGAGGCGGCTTGTTTTGAGTCGGCGTCGATTCGGTCGACGGCGAAGCGGTTGGGGTTGCATACGGATTCGTCGTATCGATTTCAGCGTGGGGTGTGTGTGGAGTCGGTGGCGGCGGCGAGTGATCGTGCGGCGGCGTTGATGGTGGAGCTGGCGGGTGCAGAACGTTGTAGTGCGTTGGTGGATGCGTATGCGGAGCCGTGGAGAGCGGTCGAGGTTGCGGTGGAGTGGGGGCGGATTGCGCGGCGGATTGGGGCGCCGGTGGCGGTGGAGGAGATGCGGGCGATTTTGGGTTCGCTGGAGATGGAGATTCGGGAGGATGATGGTGAGCGTGCGGTTGTGGTGCCGCCGGCGTTTCGGACGGATGTGACGCGGGAGATCGATGTGGTGGAGGAGGTGGCGCGTATTTATGGGATGGATCGGATTCCGGAGCGGTCGCCGGTAGCGCAGTTGGTGGAGGGGACGAGCGATGGACGTACGCGGGCTGTTGATGAGTTGCGGGGGCGTCTGCAGGGGTTGGGTGCGAGTGAGATATTGAATTATACGCTGGTGAGTGATGGGTTGCTGGATCGGTTTGATGAGGAGAATCGGCGCGCGCGGGAGGCGTTGCCGCATCCGATTAGTGAAGATCAGTCGGTGTTGCGTACGTCGTTGATTCCGCAGTTGGTGGAGAGCATGGGGCGGAATCAGGCGCGGCAGATTGATGAGGTCTGTTTTTATGAGTTGGGCCGGGTGTTTAACCGGAAGGGGGATGTGTTGGTGCAGGAGGAGCGGGTTTCGATTGGGCTGATGGGGCCGGTGGGGCGGAGCCCGTTAGCGAAGCGGGCGCCAGTGGAGCCGGAGGAGGCGTTTGTCTGGCTGAAGGGATTGGTAGAGCAGTTGTTGGAGGCGCAGGGGTTGCGTGCGGTGAGTTTCGTGGTGGCGGATGCGGCACCGTTTGAGGCGGGGCAGGTGCTATGGGTGATGAATGGTGATGTGATGGTGGGTGAATTAGGATTGGTGCGTTCCGAGATTCGCGAGGAATATCGGTTGGGAGGACCGGTGGCAGTCGCGGAGTTATCGTTAGATGGGTTGTTGGCAGAGGCGGAGCGGATTGACTCGGCACAGGAGATTCCGGTCTATCCGAGTATGGGACGTGACTTGGCGTTGGTGGTGGATTTAGACGTGACGCATGAGGCGGTGATAGCGTGGGTGGCAAAAGCGAAGCCGAAGGACCTGGAGCGGGTGGAGCTGTTTGATATTTATACGGGTAAGGGAATGGAGAAGGGTAAGAAGAGTTTGGCTTACCATTTTGTCTATCGCTCGCCGACACAGACGTTGACGGATAAGAAAGTGAATAAAGTGCATCAGCAGCTGATGGACCTGTTGTGTCGGGAGTTACCGGCTACGATTCGGAATTAAAGGGTTTTTTATTTTTTTAGCAACCTATTCAAAGCAACTGCTCTATCCGGTTAATGCCTATACCGATGCTGTGGAGCGGGCGGAGGATACGTTGTTTTATCGGATTGAGGTGAGCGGTCCTTAGGGGAGCTCAATGTATTCGGCTTCGCACTCTTGAATCGATTGGAGGAACAGGCGACCGTAGGGCTGGGTGGCGATACGGCTGTCGAGGATGGTGACGGTGCCGTGGTCGCTGGCGGAGCGGATGAGTCGGCCGATGCCTTGTCGGAATTTGAGGACGGCTTCGGGAAGAGCGTACTCCATGAAGGGATTTCCGCCGCGGGCTTGAATGGCCTCGAAGCGGGCTTCGATGAGGGGATGGTCGGGGACGGCGAAGGGGAGGCGGGTGATGATGACATGGCTGAGGGCGTCGCCCTGCACGTCGACACCCATCCAGAAGCGGTCGAGCCCGAAGAGAACGGGGGCGTCGTGTGCGCGGAATTGGTCGAGCATTTGGCGGGGGGGTGTGCCGGTTCCTTGGACGAGGAAGCGGTAGCCTTCGGTTTCAAAGTCATGGCGAAGGTCGTCGGCGATTTGGCGCATGAAGCGGGCGTTGGTGAAGAGGACGAAGGCGCGGGCGCGGGTTTGGTTGACGAGTTGGCGGATGGCGGGGAGGGCGCGTTTTTCGTAGTCGGGTGTGGTGGGGGCGGGGAAGTTGGTGGGCAATTGAAGGGTCATCTGCTGGGCGTAGTTAAAGGGGGAGCCGACTTGCAGGGGTTGGCAGGTTTCGGCGCCGATGCGTTGGAGGAAGTAGGTGAGTTCGCCGCCGACGGCGAGGGTGGCGCTGGTGAGGATGACGCTGGGGGTGGGTTCGAAGAGGGCTTCGCGGAGGATGGGGCCGATGTCGATGGGAGCGGAGAGAAGGGTGGGAAGGCGGCGTTTGCCTTGGCGTTCTAACCAGTAGACGTGGCCGGGGAGGGTCTGTTGTAGAAAGGCTTCGAGGCTGTCGCGGATTTCGAGTCCGCGGCTGCGGAGGGAGCGGAGTTCGGCTTGTGTGTCTTCGTTTTCGATGGAGTCGGATAGGGTTTTGAGGTGATCGCAGAGGCGGGCGAGTTTGGCGGGGGCATCGGATTCGATGGCGAGGGGTTCGTGGAGGCGTTTCTGGGGAGTGCGGGTGTCGAGGTGGGTGAGGCGTTGAACCTGTTCGAAGAAGGTTTCGGCGGCTTGGCGGGTTTGGTCGGTGAGTAGGCAGCCGTGTCCGTCTTTTTGGGCGGCGAGTAGACCGCGGCGTTTTTCGCTGTGGAGGCGGCGGAGCCAGTATTCGATTTGGGGTAGGGAGCAGCGGATGCCGAGGTGGGAGGAGGCGGCGGCTTCGATTTGGTGGGCTTCGTCGAAGATGACGTGTTCGTAGGCGGGGAGCATGTTAGCGCCTTCGGCGCGGAGGGCGAGGTCGGAGAAGAAGAGGGCGTGGTTGACGATGAGGATGCGGGCATCTTGTAGTTTTTGGCGGGCGTGCATGTAGTGGCAGGGTTTGTAGAAGGGACAGCGCTTTCCGGTGCAGTTGCCGTGTTCGGCGCAGACGGCGGACCAGACATCGGGGTCGGGTTGTTCTTCGAGTTCTTGGAGGGTGCCGTCGCCGACGCGGTGGTCATTGGCGGCTTGGGCGAGGGTTTCGAGTTGGCGGGTTTTGGGGGCGTCGAAGAGGTCACCGCCTTGGCGGGCGCGTTGGAGGCGGAGAAGGCAGAGGTAGTTGGAGCGGCCTTTGACGAGGACGGCGTTTAGTTGGGTGCCGAGCATGGCTTGGACGCGGGGGAGGTCTTTGTGGAAGAGTTGTTCTTGGAGGGTGATGGTGTAGGTGGAGATGACGGAGCGGGTGTCGCGTTCTTGGGCGGTGAGGAGGGCGGGGATGAGGTAGGCGTAGCTCTTTCCGACGCCGGTGCCGGCTTCGACGGCTAGGTGGTGGGGGGTGGCGGCGGCTTCGGCGACGGCGCGGGCCATTTTCTGTTGTTGGGGGCGGTGGTCGTAGGGCAGTTGATGTTGCTGGCAGTGGGTTTCGAGGGTGCCGCCGGGTTCGAAGAAGCGGTCAGTGGTCTGGATGGCAAGGGGTGTGGTATTGGGGTTGGGGGCGATCATGAAGTGGGGAAGAGTTGGGTGGAGGTGAAGTGGGCGGCGAGGGTTTGGATGACGCCGGGGACGGTGGCTTGGTGGGCAATGAGGTCGGGCTGGCGACCGGCCTGTTTGAGGGCGGTGGCGGTGGGTTGGCCGATGACGATGATGGTTTTTTGATCTAGGGAGGGGAGGCCCCAGTCGGCGAGGTAGGTTTCGACACCGGAGGCGCTGGCGAAGAAGATGATGTCGGCGTCGGGAAGGGTGGGGTGGTGGATGGGGTGGTTGTCGTAGAGGAGGGTGTCTTCTACATGGGGGGTGATGTGGCGAAGCTGTTCGGCGAGGTGAGGGCCGGCTTTGTCGGAGCGAAGGCGGAGGATGCGGTCGGTGGGGTTGAGGGTTTGTTGGGCGAGTTGGAAGAGGGCGTGGGCGGAGTAGTCGGAGGAGGGTTGGGCGTCGACGTGAATACCGTGCTGTTCAAAAACGTTGGCTGTGCCTTGTCCGCAGACCATGAGGCGGGGAATGGAGCGGAGGTCGAGGTGTTGGGTTTGTAGAATGTCTAGATAGGCGCGGGCGGAGGAGGGGGAGGTGATGATGACCCAGTCTATATCTTGATGGGATAGGGTGAGGTTGTGGCGGGGAATGAGGTCGATGAGGGGAAAGGGAATGGGGGTGCCGCCGTGGTCGTGGACGAGGTCGGCGGCGCGTTGTTGGAGTGCGTGGGAGCAGGTGAGAAGGATGCGTTGGCCGCCGAGGGGGCCGAGGGTGTTGTTGTATTGGTAGGTGGTGATTTGGCCGATGATGATGAGGCCGGGTTTGCTGGTGCAGTGGTCGCGGCCGTGTTGGGGAAGTTGGGCGAGGGTAGTGTGGATGATTTCTTGATCGGGGCTGCCGGCGTTGTAGATGATGGCGGCGGGTGTGTCGGGGGGGGTGCCGTCTTGGAGGAGTTCGTCGGTGATGGGTTGCATGGCTTTGATGGCCATGTAGTAGAGGGTGGGGAGGGTGCGTTTGTGTTCGGCGTTGCAGGGGGCGATTTTGCCTGCGGCGGCGCGGGGGGTGAGGGCGGTGAAGCCGCGGGAGATATCGCGGCGGGTGAGGAGCATGCCGGTGCCGGTGGTGGCGGCTTGGAGGGCGCTGATGCCGGGGATGACGCGGTAGGGGAGGGCGAGGGCTTCGAGGGCGTCGGTCTCTTCTGCGAGGCGTCCGAAGATGCCGGGGTCACCGCCTTTGAGGCGGACGATGCGTTGGCCGCGGCGGGCGTAGTCGCAGAGTAGTTGGGTGATTTCGTGTTGTTCTTTGGTGTGGGCGCCGCAGCGTTTGCCTACGTCGATGGCGTGGGCGTGGGGGGGGAGAAATTGGAGGATTTGTTGGTCCATGAGGGAGTCGTATAGGCAGTAGTCGCAGTGTTGAAGGGCGCGTTGGGTGGCGAGGGTGCAGAGGTCGTGATGGCCGACGGATGCGCCGGCGATGATGACGGCGGGGGTGTGTAGGGCGCGTATTTTTTGGAAGCGGGCGTCGCCTTGGCGGAAGGTGAGGGCGAGGTAGCCTTGCGCTTGGGGAACGGGGAGTTGGTTGAGGGGTATGGGCTGGGTGATGCGGTGCTGGAGTTGTAGGCGGTTGAGGGCGGCGATGGCGATGATGACGATGTCGAAATGGCCTTGGTCGAGTTGTTCTATGCGTTCTTCGATATTGCCGCGAATGGGTTGCTGGGTGGCATGGGGAAATTGTTCGGTGGCGTATTGGGCGCGGCGGTCGGAGCTGACGCCGATGATGGGATTGGGCGGGAGGTCGTTTATCGTTTGGTTGGAGCGGAGGACGAGGGCGTCGCGGGGGTCTTCGGGGTGGGGGAGCCAGCACCAGTCGATGGTTTCGGGCATGGGGTCGGGGAGGTCTTTGGCGCTGTGGAGGGCACAGTCGATGGTCTGGTTGAGTAGGGCTTGGTCGAGTTCGTGGGTGAAGAAGTCGGGGGGGCTGTGGCGGAGGTCGGTGGTGCGGTCGGTGTCGCCTTGGGTGGTGAGGGGTTGGATCTCGAAGCGGTGGGGCTTGAGGAGGGTTTCGAGTTGGTCGAGTGCGTGCTGTGCCTGTTGGGTGGCTAGCTTACTCGGACGGGTTCCAACCTTGAAAATTGTGGGTGATTTTTTCATAGAGGTGCATGTGGTTGGCGGTGATTTGGCGGCTGGTGGAGAGAAAGTCGTAGAAGTGGCAGAGGCCTTGGCGGTTCCAGTTTTTGATGCCGTCGAGGTCGAGTATTTGAATGTCGGCGGAGATGGATTGGAGGTCGGGGTCGACGGTGCGGGGCATGCCGAGGTCGACGATGTTTATACTCTGTTCGAGGTCGAAGAAGGGGGCGTGGGCGGTGGTGAGAATGTGACCGTTGGCATTGGCGGCGCTGACGATGGCGTTTACTTCTGTTAGGCGGTTTTTGATCTGGTTGAAGCTGATGAGTTCAACTTTATCGCCCCAGTTGGCGTCAAGGTCGGGTTTATTGCGGTGGTAGCACCAGATGGTTTTGGGATATTTTTTGACACTCTCTTGAACGAGGCTTTTGCCTAGGAGTCCGGTACCGATAATCATGATGTTTTGGGGTTGGTCGTTTTCGGCGGCAAGATAGCGGAGGGCGAGGGCTTCAATCTCTTCGGTGTCGAGTTTTTGGCTGGTTTCATTTTTTATTTCTTTGGAGACGAAGAGAGCGGAGGAGATCCATTCTTGAAGCATGTTGCCGGCCCAGCCGCGTTCTTTGGCGGTTTCGAGGGCGTCTTTGATTTGGGCGGTGATGTGGTTTTCACCGGGGGTTTGGGAGAGCATTCCGGCGGTGACGAGGCAGAGGTGCTCGAAGGCTTTTTCGCCGGTTTTGATGTAGTATTTGTTCTCTTTGATGGAGGAGAAGCCCATGCTGTGGGGTAGGATGCCGTTCTCGGCGGTTTCGGTTGCTACGACGGCAATGATTTCGACGCGGTTGCAGGTGTTGAGCAGTAGGAATTCGTGGATGCCCCAGAGTTGCATGAGCATGAATCCGGCGTGGGCATAGCGGTCGCCGGTTAGGTGGTAGGGTTCGCGGTCTTCAACGGGTAGGTGGTGGTGATCGGTGCCGACGATTATGAGGTGGGCGGCGTCGAGGGTTTTGAGGTGGCGACTGAGACTGTTTTTGACGAGTTTGGATTGGCGGCAGTTGGTGCCACCGGAGGAGATGGAGATCATGAGTTGGTTGTGACGGGTGATGGCGGGGGTGGTGAAGTCGCCATCGGACCAGTTGCCGTCGACGCAGCAGCAAAGAATATTTTGTTGGCGGCAGGCTTCTAGAATGGCGCGATTGGCACCGCGGCTGTTGGTGGCGGCGTAGACGAGGGTTGCGTTGGTGGCATCATCCGTTTCAAATTCGCGGGGTTCGTGTGTGACGAGGTTGAGTTCAAGTAGGCGCTGGAGTTCAGGGCTGAGTTCGGGGCTGATGATGTGGACGATGGCGTTGGCTTCGAGGAGCAGTTCGGTTTTGTGAAACGCGACTTTTCCGCCGCCGATTACAAGGCAGCGCCGTTCTTCTAAGAAGAGGTTGAGATGCATTCCACTTTTGGTTTTTTGTGTATTCATTTTTTTTCCAGTCCGAGAGTAGAGCAAAATCGGTCATGGTTGGCGATGTATTCTGATTTTTTTCTATGGTTTCGTTTCGTTTCGGGTGGGTTTTCATTGCAAGTTAAAGGGGGTTTGTCCGATAATTTCTTGAGCTTATTTTTTAAGGAGAGAAAAATGAAGTGTATTGCGTTTGCGGTAATGGTTTTGTTGCTAGCGGGTTGTGGTAAAGAGCAGGTGGAGACGTATGATGTGCCGAAGGAGAAGGGGGCAGAGGCACCGCCGGTCAAGATGCTCGCGGCTCCGTTACAACTTGGTTTTACGGCGGATTTACCGGCGGGGTGGACGGAACGACCGGGGCAGGGTATGCGCATCGTTAGTTATGCTATTGAGGGGACAAGTATCGATCTCTATGCGATCAAATTGGGAATGGGTGATTTGACAAGTAATGTGAACCGGTGGCGGGGTCAAGTTGATCTGCCGGAAGCATCGGCAGAAGCGATTGCGGCGGCGGCAAAACCGTTGATGGCTAATGGGGCGCCGGTGCAATTTGTTGAGCTGTTAAACGAAGAGGCGGACAAGGGTATTTTGGCGGCGATTGTGGATCGGGCTCCAATGTACTGGTATTTCACGGCAAAGGGGTCGGTTGCGGAATTGAAGGCGCATAGCGCGGATATGCAGCGGTTTATTAATTCGATTCGATTTGAGTAGGTGATGATGCAGCGGTTGATTGATCTTTTTCTTTCTTTGAAGCTGACGGTGACGCTCTTGGCTTTGAGTATGGTGCTTGTATTTGCGGGGACGCTGGCGCAGGTGGATAAGGGGATCTGGACGGTGATGGATCAGTATTTCCGTTGTTGGATTGCATGGGTTGAACTGCCGATCTTTTTTCCGCGTTCTATGGGGGTGCCGGAGTGGATTATCCCGTTTCCGGGTGGTTTTTTGATTGGGTCGTTGTTGTCGTTGAATCTGTTGGCGGTGCATTCGTCAACCTTTAAGGTGCTGGTGCGGGGTCGGCGGATGTGGGTGGGCTATGGCCTGCTGGCTTTGGGGCTACTGATTACGGTGGGGGTGGTTTTGGGCTGGGGTACAGCGCCCGTTGCGGCGACGGAGAGTGATGCATTTTGGCGGGTCTTTTTCCGCTTGGGGCGGGGGACGTTAGCAGGCGCGGTGCTGTTTGCTGCTTGCTGGATACTGTATAAACAGCGGGCTGGGATGGTGCTGCTGCATGCGGGAATCCTGTTGTTGTTGGTGGGTGAGTTTTTCACGGCACTGTTTGCGGTGGAGGCAACGATGACGATTAAGGAGGGAGAGACGGCGACGTTTTTTGACCGGTCGCAGCAGTTTGAGTTAGCGATCACGGATACGAGTGGAACGGAGTTTGATCGGGTGACGACGATTCCGCAGCCGCTATTGAAACCGGGCAAGATGGTTTCGGCGGAGACGCTACCGTTTGATGTGAAGGTGCGGGGGCGGATGCGGAATTCAAATCGGCCGGTGCCGTTGGATTCGGTATCGGATGAGATGCGTGCGTTCTATCCGGCGTATGCGGGTTTTGGGGAACGATTATACGTCGCGCGGGCGCGTGAGGTGAGCGGGGCGACGGGCGAGCGCAATGCGCCTGCGGTGGATGTGGAGTTACTTGATCGGGAGACGGGGGCATCATTAGGGCGTTATATCTTGAGCATCTGGTTTTATCCGAATTTTGTGAATCAGGTATGGGATATGCCGACGCGAGTAACGGTGGATGGGCGGGAGTATGAGCTCTATTTCCGCAATCGGCGGGAGCCGGCGGTTTCAGAGAGCGGGGCGCCCTATGCGGTGACGCTGCTGGATTTTGTGCATGAGCGCTATGAAGGAACACAGACGCCTAAAGATTTTAGCAGTGAGATTCGGTTGGTGAATGAGGGCGATGGAATTGACCGAGAGCTACGGATTTGGATGAATAATCCATTGCGGTATGCGCGGAAGACCTTTTATCAAAGCGGCTACTTGCCGGATGATGGGGGAACGGTACTGCAGGTGGTGCGGAACGATTCATGGATGATTCCGTATCTCTCGTGCATGATTGTATTTATTGGGATGGCAGCTCA
This sequence comes from uncultured Kiritimatiellaceae bacterium, assembly GCA_964014015.1. GTDB lineage: Bacteria > Verrucomicrobiota > Kiritimatiellia > Kiritimatiellales > Pontiellaceae > Pontiella. The sequence goes on along the minus strand of CAXGYR010000003.1, from coordinate 48,404 downwards.
GTTCGGATTATCGTTAAAGCGGATGCGAAAGAGGGAGTTATCATGAGCCGGGTCTGGCAAGGTATTGCGCTAGTATTGTTTGTGTTGTTTTTTGCGGCAGGGCTGCGGCCGGAGCGGGGTGTATATGATGTGAACGGATTCGCGCATCTGCCGATGATGGATGAGGGGCGGCGGAAACCAGTCGATACGTTTGCGCGGAATTTATTAACGGTTCTATCGGGGAAGAGCTCGGTACGAACGGAGTCAGGAGAGCGCCTTTCGGCTACGGAGTGGCTACTGGATGCGTTAGCGGGTCGCGAGCAGACGCTGGACTATCGTGTTATTCGTATTACGCAGCTTGATTTGCTCAACCATCTGGGGCTGGAGAAGCGATCGCGGTTTCGCTACAGCTATCGCGAGGTGATGCCAGGATTGCCCAAATTAGAGGAGGCGACGCAGGCGGCGGCGAAAAAAGATAGTCGCGACCGCGATTTGTATGATCGCGAGGCAATCAAGCTGGCAAACCGGCTGGCACTGTTTCAGCTGACGCTTTCGGCGTTTGAGGATCCGAGACTGATTCCGGTAGATGAGTTGTTTCCGGCGATTCAGCGGTATATGAAGTTGGAGAAGGAGGCGTTGCCATTGGTAGTTCCTCCGCTTAATGATGAGGCGGGTTGGCGCGCGTTAATGAGTTCGTTAAGCGCGGCACATCCGGCGATGCAGGCGTTGGCGGCGGAGAATGAGATTGTGGTGAACCCGTTGGCGTTGCGGTGGGGGTCGATGTTGGCGGCGTATGCGTTGGAGGAGCCGGATCGGTTTCGGGATGCGTTGACGGGGTATCAGTTGACGCTGGCACGGGAGAATCCGGGGCTGTTGAAAAATCTGCGGTTTGAGGTGGCGTTTAATCGAGTGAATGCGTTTGTGAAATCGGCGGCGCTCTATTTGCTGGTGGCGTTGTTGAGTTGCGTGGGGTGGTTGTTGCGGCGCGAGGGGTGGTTGATTTGGGCACGGCGACTCCTGATCTGGACGGCGGTACCGCATACGCTGGCGCTGGTGGCTCGTAGTTTGCTTTCGGGTTATCCGCCGGTGACAAATCTTTATTCGTCGGCGATCTTCATCGGATGGGGTGCGGTGTTGATGGGGATTTTGCTAGAGGGGCGGGGGCGTCCGAATGGGATGGGGTCGTTGACGGGGGGCATTACCGGTTTTATCACGTTGCTGATTGCACATTTTCTAGCGGGTGAGGGTGATACGCTGGAGCAGATGCGGGCTGTGCTGGATACGCGTTTCTGGCTGGCGACGCATGTGACGACGATCACACTGGGATACATGGCGACGTTTGTAGCGGGGGTGGCGGGTATCTTCTATATTCTGGCGGGGCTGCTTTCGCGGCGGCTGGATGAGCCTACGCAGAAGGAGATGGATCGGATTTTATACGGAACAACGGCGTTTGCGTTGTTGTTGAGTTTTGTGGGAACTGTGCTGGGGGGCTTGTGGGCGGATGATTCGTGGGGGCGTTTCTGGGGGTGGGATCCGAAGGAGAATGGGGCGTTGTTGATTGTGACGTGGTGCGCCATTATGCTGCATGCGCGCTGGGGTCGAATGGTATCGACGCGGGGCTTTGCGGTTATGGCGGTGTTTGGAAATATTGTTACGGCTTGGTCATGGTTTGGGGTTAATCAGTTGAGCATTGGGTTGCATTCATATGGTTTTACAGATTCCGCGAGCTTTTGGTTGATGGTTTTCTGTCTGTCGCAGTTGGCAATCTGTTTCATTGGTCTGCTGCCGCGTCGCTTCTGGCGAAGCGGGCTGAAAGTGGATTGATCGAGTCGAAATGGCGCATCATGGTGGTAAAATGTTTGGGTTGCAATACGTGTGACGTTGTGGCACATTTCGCCGCATGAAAACGGGATTCTTTGATCGATTAGTCAGTCGATTGGATCATTTGGATAAGGGGAGTCTGCAGAGCTATTTCTTGCGTTTAGCACGTGAGAAGGGGCTGATGGAGACGATTTTTCAGGCGCTGGCGGAGGGGATTATCGTACTGGATGCGGAGGCGCGGATTAGTTTTGCCAATCGGGCGTCGGAGCAGTTTTTGGGCTTTTCGGAGCGGGAGGCGGTGGGGGTTCCAATTGCGCGGTATTTGAAGGATATTCAGTGGGATCGGGTGCTGAGTCTGGATGAGGGGGAGTGGAGCACGTTGGTGCGGCGCGAGATTGAGGTGACCTATCCGCAGCGACGCTTCTTGGAGTTTTATGTGGTGCCACTTTCGGCGGTGGAGGAGAGCGAGGATGGGGCGGTGGTGATTTTGCGGGATGTTACGCGGGAGCGGGAGAGTACGGCGGAGTCGGTTGAGTCGGAGCGGTTGCATGCGTTGAGCCTACTGGCGGCGGGGGTGGCGCATGAGATTGGCAATCCGTTGAATTCGATCCATATTCATTTGCAGTTGTTGGGCCGTGAGATTGGGAGGCTGGAGGATGAGCAGGTGCGAGGAGAGCTTCGGGAGCTACTGGAGGTTTCGGGCCGTGAGGTGGCGCGGTTGGATGAGATTATACGTCAGTTTCTAAAAGCGTTGCGTCCGTCAATGCCGAACCGGAAGCCGCACCGTTTGAAGGGTTTGATGGAGGAGACGCTGGAGTCGTTGGTGGTGGAGCTGGAGGGTCGGCGGATTTTGGTGGAGCGAGCCTATGCGGGGGAGGTACCGCCGGTCTTGGTGGATGCGGGGCAGGTGAAGCAGGTGTTTTATAATGTGACGAAGAATGCGCTGCAGGCGATGGAGGATGGGGGTATTTTAACGTTGGAGACGGGGGTGGAGGATCGGTTTGTGTGGCTGGCGGTTGAGGATAATGGCTGCGGTATGAATTCGGAAAAGTTGACTGCGATCTATGAGCCGTATCATACGACAAAGCAGGAGGGTACGGGATTGGGAATGATGATTGTGCAACGGATTATGCGCGATCACGGTGGAGAGATTGCGATTAATTCGGAGCCGGAGCGGGGTACGCGGGTGACGTTGCGTTTCCCTCGTGAGGATGCGCGTATGACGCAGTTGAATGCGCCACGGATGGAGGTAGGCGATGAGTAAGCAGACGTTGTTGGTGGTGGATGATGAGCGGAGTGCGCGGGAGGGGTTGGTTCGGCTATTCAAGCGTGAGTACCATGTGTTGGCGGCGGAGAGTGGAGCAACGGCGTTGGCGTTGCTGGAGTCACATGAAGTGGATTTGATGTTGTGTGATGTGCGGATGCCGGGAATGGATGGGTTGACGTTGATGGAGCGAGCTCATAAACAGTTTCCGGAATTGGTAGTGGTGGTGATGACGGCGTATGGGGATGTGGAGTTGGCGGTGGAGGCGATGCAGCGCGGCGCACGAGATTTTATGACGAAGCCGCTTCAGCTGGAGAAGCTGGAGGTGACGCTGAGGGGATTGTTGAAGGCGCAGGATCTGGAGCGGGAAAATGCTTTGCTGCGGGCGCAGTTGGATGTGCGGTTTGGTATGGAGAATATGATCGGCCAATCGGCACCGATGCAGGCGGTATTTGAGACGATTCGGCAGGTGGCGCAGTCGCGGGCGACGGTATTGATTCAGGGGGAGAGCGGGACGGGTAAGGAGCTGGTAGCAAAAGCGATTCATCAGCTGAGTGCGCGGAAGGAGCAGCCGTTTGTGCCGGTTCATTGTGCGGCGTTGGCGGAGAACCTATTAGAGAGTGAGCTTTTTGGGCATGAGAAGGGGGCGTTTACGGGGGCGGTGGAGCGACGGATTGGTCGGTTTGAGAAGGCAACGGGTGGTTCGTTGTTTTTGGATGAGATCAGTGAGATTAATGCGTCGGTCCAGGTGAAGATTCTGCGGGCGTTGGAGGAGCGGCAGATTGAGCGGGTAGGCAGTGATATTGGGGTGGATGTGGATACGCGTTTGATTGCGGCAACGAACCGGGACTTGCAGGAGATGGTGGCGCAGGGAGATTTTCGGGAGGATCTTTTTTATCGGTTGTATGTGGTGGTTATCACGTTGCCGCCGTTACGAGAGCGGGGGGATGATGTGTTGCTTTTACTGAACCATTATCTGGCGCAATTTTGTGAGGAGAATGGTAAGGATATACGTGGTTTTACACCGGAGGCTTATGCACTTTTGTCGGCGTATCGATGGCCGGGCAATATTCGGGAGTTACGGAATCTGGTCGAGCGAATGGTGGTGTTGGCGCGAGGGGAGTGGTTGGATGTGGTCGATTTGCCGCAACAGGTGCGGCAGTCGGGTGGGAAGTCGATTGATGCGCTGGAACCGGCGGAGGGGATAACTGTCGAGCAGATGGAGCAGGAGATGATTTTGCGGGCATTAGAGCGAACGGGTGGGAACCGAACGCTGGCGGCAGAGCAGTTGGGGATGAGTCGTCGAACATTGCATCGGAAGCTGAATAAACTGGGTTTGACGCGGCAGGTGGTGGATGTGCGAGTGGAGGATGAGCCGGATGGATAAGGTGGTTGGAGTTGTGGTGGATGTACAGGAGCGGTTGCAGGCGGTGATGCCGGAGCGGGGAGAGTTGGAGCGGCAGCTGGAGGTACTGATCAGAGGGTTGGATATTTTGTCGGTGCCGGTGGCGTTGACGGAGCAGTTGCCTGAGAAGCTGGGAGATACGGTTGAGATGGTTCGGTCGGCGGTGGGAGACGGCCCGTGTTTTACTAAGTCGACGTTTAGTTGTTGGGGTGCACCTGATTTTCGGGCGTGGTTGATTGCATCGGGGGCGACGCGGGTGGTGTTAGCGGGAGTTGAGCGGCATATTTGTGTGTATCAGACTGCGATGGATCTAAAGGCGGCAGGTATGGAGGTGTTAGTGGCGGCAGATGCTACGGCTTCGCGGGTAGTGGAGCGAGGGGAGTGGGCATTGGCGATGTTGCGTGCACGGGGAGTTTTGGTGCTTCCGGTGGAGACGATTTTAGTAGAATTATTGGGCGATGCGGCAGATGAGCGGTTTCGTTTATTGCTGCCGTATTTGAAAGGTTAGTGGGAAGTTCGGATTGCAGTTGCGAGGTTGATCCGGCAGTTTTAGCGTTTTGGAATGAGGAGTGAAGCGATGAAGATTTGTTGTATTGGTGCGGGCTATGTCGGAGGGCCGACGATGGCAATGATTGCGAAGCAGTGTCCGGAGATTGACGTTACGGTGGTGGATATTAATGCGGAGCGAATTGCGGCATGGCAGACAGATGAGCTTCCGATCTATGAGCCGGGCTTGCTGGAGGTGGTGCAGGAGGCGCGGGGACGGAATCTGTTTTTTTCAACAGAGGTAGATGAGGCGATCAAGGCCGCGGATATTGTTTTTGTGAGTGTGAATACGCCGACGAAGACATTTGGTGAGGGAGCAGGACGGGCATCGGATTTGCAGTATTGGGAGCTGTGCGCGCGCCGGATCAAAGAGGTTTCGACATCGGATAAGATTATTGTGGAGAAGAGTACGTTGCCGGTGCGTACGGCGGATGCGATGGAGCGGGTATTGCACGCAGGAGATAATCCGGTTCATTTTGAGGTGTTGTCGAACCCAGAGTTTTTGGCGGAGGGAACTGCAATAGCTGATTTGGAGAATCCGGATCGAGTTTTGATTGGGGGGCACGAGACGGAGTCGGGACAGCGGGCGTTGCAGACGTTGGTGGATGTGTATGCGCACTGGATTCCGCGGGATCGGATTTTGACGAGCAATGTGTGGTCGTCGGAGCTTTCAAAGTTGACGGCGAATGCGTTTCTGGCTCAGCGAGTGAGTTCGATTAATGCCATTTCTCAGTTGTGTGAGGCAACGGAGGCGGATGTGGCGGAGGTGGCGAACGCGATTGGAACGGATAGTCGGATTGGTGCGAAGTTCTTGAAGGCAAGTGTAGGCTTTGGCGGTTCGTGCTTTAAGAAGGATATTTTGAATCTGGTTTATCTATGCGAGACATATGGGTTGGATGAGGCGGCGGTCTATTGGCAGCAGGTGGTTGAGATGAATGAGTTTCAACAGACGCGGTTTGTGAAGACAATTTTGCACAGCATGTTTAATACGATTGCGGGCAAGCGGATTGCGGTGCTTGGATTTGCGTTTAAGGCGGATACGGGTGATACGCGGGAGAGTCCGGCGATTAAAGTATGTCGGGAGTTGGCGCTGGAGCGGGCGCAGGTGGTGGTTTCGGATCCGAAGGCGTTGGGAAATGCGAAGCAGGATCTGGATGGATTGGATTCGGTTTCGTTTGAGGCTGATCCGTATGCTGCGGTGGTGGGTGCGCATGCGGTGGCAGTGTTGACGGATTGGGCGGAGTATAAGACGTTAGATTTTGAGCGCATTTATGCGGCGATGGAGAAGCCGGCTTTTCTGTTTGATGGCCGGAATATGCTGGATCATTCGGCGTTGCATGCGATGGGGTTTGAGGTGTATTCGATTGGTAAAGGGCGCTTGAGCCACCTGGATTAGCTGGGGGGTACCACTCGTATTTCTTCGCCATTGAATTGAACGGATTGGCCGGCTTTTATCTGGCAACGTTTGCGTGTTTCCAACACGTCATCAACGTGAACGAGACCGGCGGCAACCACCTCTTTCGCTTCGGCACCGCTCATGACGAGATTGGCGGCCTTGAGCAGTCGGCAAAGTTCGATGCGGTCGGTTTTGAGGGTGAATTCCATCAGGGGTTTTCGAGTTGGCGTTTTTTGCGAACGAGTTCGAGGTGTTCGTATTTGATGCGGCGGCGGGTGTAGAGCGCTTCTACTTTTGTTTCGAGCTGTTCCCACTCCTCTGGTGTGGGTCGGCGGTCATAGTCCCACTGCTCTTGGTCGGAGCGTTTGAACTGCCATTTAATATCTCGGGTTTTTAGGAAGGTGATGCGGATTTTTCGTTTAATGCCGGGTTCAGGTTTATCGGTCCACTCAAGGTCTGCTTTCAACGGTGAGCTCCTGATTGGTTAGTTTCTGGAGGAGCGGTCTCGGAAGATACCGAATATGATGCAGAGTCCAACAATGATTATGGCGGCGAGGAGAAAGACGAGGCGTGTCCGTTCTGCTGCAACATCAATTTCAGCTAACTTCCCCATCAGGAAATACGTTGTGGCTGAAATGGCGATAGCTAGAATTGATATCCACCACAGCATGGCATTGCCATTACGAGCTAGCTTTCTAGGTTGTAAACTCATAGACGAAAATTTCTAGGTTGCTGGGTTGGTTTTCAAGTTTAAATTGAAGATAACTTCTTACGTTGCACCCAACCCGTCTGTTCATTAATCCGGATCTGAATCCACGTTTGCTGGTGAATCTGGGTGGGCTGGAGAATGGTGCCAGCAGGCAGGGAGAAGGCGATGGTGGAGGATTCAAGCGGAGCAAAGTGTACGGGGGTATCTGGCTGGAGGACGATCTGTTCAGAATGTATTTCACGCTTATGATGTGTGCGAAGAGCAGCGATGGAAATGAGCAGGCCTGTTAGCAGCAGGAGCAACAGGGGTTTGGTTTTTATGTGGGGTGCTAGAAGTCGGAGGAAGAGGATGATAAGAGTCAGGGCGTAGAGGATAGCGGTGAACAATAACCACGTGTGATGGGAGAGTTTGAAGGCGAATTGTTGGGTGATGGTTTGTTTGGGGAGAGTGGCGCCGCTGTCTTCGAGAGCGAAGCGTAGGTTGGCTTGTATGTCGGGGTCGGTGGGTGCGTCGTATTGAGCACGGCGGTAGTGTTTTATGGCAAGTGGAAGGTTGCCGCTTTTGAAAGCGGTGTTGCCGAGGTTGTAGTTGATTTCGGGTTGTGTAAATCCCTCAGAGAGAAGGGATTGATACTGCTCAATTGCCGCTTGGTATTTTCCTTCAGCGTAATCTTTCTCGGCTTGCTGGAAACGCTCTTGTTGAGCGGATGCGGATAGGGCGATTAATAACACGAATGTGAGAAGCGGTTTCATACACGAATCCTTTCGCATCGTTTGAGCAAGTTGTGGGTGGTTTTAATGCGTTGTTTGAGGGATTCGGTGTCGGGAGTCTCAGGACTGTATCGGGCATGTTCAATCTGTTGCATTAGGTGTTGTACGGTATCTTTCTCTTTCTGAAAGGCAGCAATGATACGAGTGGAGGTGACTTCGCCAGGGGAGAGGTTGAGGCGGTGACCAAAGTAGAGGGTAAGGGCATGGTGGAGAGATTTATTGCAGGCGATGGCTTCTTTTTTGCGTAGGGCTTGGCGTGCGTCGTTGAGGGCGCGTTGGGCGGCGGGTAGTGCTTGGGCTCGGCGACGGCGTATGGGGTCTTTTTGTTTTTTGCGGCGGTGCGTTATGAGAACTGCGGACAGAACCCATAGCAAGAGGGGAGAGAGGGCGATGATGGCGTTTTTGAGCGTGTAGAGTTGCGAGGGTTGAATGGGTTTCTTCCAGTTGCGGGGCATGGGCTTGAGGTAGACGATGTCGCGTTCGAGTAATTCAACCGTAGTGGCGGTTGATGGCGCGGGTTGGATGGTCATGATCCGGGCTTGTTCGCCGGGCTGAATATCTAAGGGGAAGGGGCCGGCGGTGAGGGTGTGAAAGCTTTGGTCCTGCGTGTTGAAGTAGGAGAAGTGTAGCGTAGGGAGTTCGGTGAGGGTGGCGGTTTGGGGGATGATGACTTGCTCGAATTGGAGCGTGTTGGGGGCATCGGTGGGAATGCGGCGGGCTTGGTAGAGTTTATAGGCGGCGTTGGTGTTGAGAACCGGTGGGGTGATTTTGTCGAAGTTGCCGTTGCCGGTGATTTGGGTGGTTAGGGTGATCGGTTCTCCTGTTTTGAGTTGTAGGGGAGAGGCTGTGGCTTGGAATTGGAAGTGGCCGACGCCTCCGGTGTAGGAGTCTGGGCGATTTTCTGTGGGAACGGGTTTTACCTCGAGGTCAAGTTGGTTGCATGCAAGAAGGACGGGTCGGCGTTCCTGTCGACCAAAGAAATCTCCAAAGAAGGGATCGGAAAATCCGTAGCTACGGCGGTTCTGACGAGGAACAACAAGGTTGAGTTGCACCTGAGGTTCGAAGGTGAAGGTGCCTGCGGTCATGGTTTGGACGGTGGTGCGGAGGGTGGTGGTGTTGAAGATGGTGCCGTCAATAAGGGTACGGTCGCGCTTGATAATTTCCCATTCGAGTTCGCCGTCGATCCCCTGTTCCGGTAGGCCGCCGCGGATGGAGATGTTGTTATCGGTCTGGATGCCATCGCGGACGTAGAGAGTCAGGGTAATTTGAAAAGGTTCATAGACAAACGGAGTGGTGTGGCTGGTGGTGACCTTGGCATAGAGGAGTTGGTTGAGTTGTTGGGCTTCGGAGTCATCTTTGGATTTAATGACTTGGAGCTGGGCTTGGAGGGTGCGGGTGCCGCCGGGGTAGGTGGCTTGAATGGGGCCGATGGTGAAGTTGCCGGTTTGCTTGGGGGTAACGAGGTAGCGATGGATGACTTTGGAGCTACGCTTCATGTTTACGATACGGGTCTCGGAGCTTTGCCCTTGGTACTGGATATCGAGACCGGGAACCGGGGGGAGCTCGATGGCGTCGCCTTTGGTGTCGATGAATTCGATGGATAGAACGACGCGGTCGAGGAGGCTGATGAGGTTGCGATCGAGTTTCATCTGGACGTCGGCAGCGTGGAGGGTGCCGACGAGTAGAACAGCGGATAGGGTTAGGATGGTCTGTCTGTGTATCATTACCAATCTTTTTCTACCTTAACGGGGGCGCCCATAACAGGGCGGAGTTGGGATCGTTTATTTTCTTCGTCTTGGCGCATGGCATCTAGCAGTTGCTGGGCTTCTTCGGGAGTCATTTCTTCAGCTTGGGGTGGCGGGGTGGATTCGGTGTTTGAGTTGGAGGGGTCGTCTGGACTGTTTTCGGAGGCGTCTGACTGATCATCTTGTGCATTGTTTTGGTCGTCTTGTGGATCTTCATTTTGCGGCTGGGAATCTTGCTGATCGTTCTGTTGATCGTTCTGCTGATCTTGGTTCTCTTGTTGATCCTGTTGATCTTCGTTTTCCTGCTGTTGCTCGAGGAGTTCTTTGAGGCGTAGGAGTTTGGGGTCGTTGGGGTATTGCTGAAGACCTTGCGCGACTTTGTTACTGGCGGTGCTGGCATCGCCGTGAATGAAGGCGCTGGCAGCGGGATGAAAGAACGTGCTGTCGACATCGGCGTGAAGGTGGCCGAGAGCGAGTAGGGCGATGAGAATGGTGAGGTGTGTTTTCATTTGGCGGTATTAAGTTGGTTGAGTAGTTGGTTGACGATGTCGAGGACTTGTTGGTTTTTTTGCATGGTTTGGTCGTAGCGGGTTTTCAAGTCGGGGTCGAGGTCGAAGGCGTAGTCGCGTTGGTCACTCTGGTGGATGAGGATATTGGCGGCGAGGTGGTATTGATAATCTTGAATGAGGCGTAGTGCTTGGGTCAGATCGGAACGGGCATCGGCGAGTGCTTGTTCGAGCATGGCTAGCCGTTCTTGCGTGCGTGGGAGGAGTTGCGTGGATTCGGGGTGGTTGGGTTCGATTTCGTTTAGGATTTTGGAGAATTGCTGGAGGGCGGTCTGGTAGTGGGTACGGGCTTGCTTGGCTTGTTTTTGGGTGAGGAGTGATTCGGCTTGATCGAAGGACCACTTGCCGCGTTTGAATTCGAGGGAGAGGCGGAGAAGGGCGGCGCGTTCGTAATTTTGTTTAGCGTCGATGGCATTGGGCTGGAGAAGGATGGCTTGTTCGTAATGCTCAAGGGCTTCGAAGGTGAGGGCGATGGCGGTGTTGATCTGTTCGGGTCCGGTGAGGGTGGTGGTTTGGGCGAGGAGGGCATTGCCGCGATTGAAGTAGGCGTTGGCTTGCAGAGCGAGGTCTTGGCTACGGAGGGCTTCCTGAAATTGCTGGGCGGCTTCTTCGTAGTCGCCGTTTTGAAAGTGGGCGTTACCGAGGTTGTAGGCACCGAGGTCGGGAAAAGCGGGGAGGGTTTTTTGAAGGTGATCGATGGCGTTGGTGAAGTTGCCCGCTTGTAAGTTTTTGAGCCCCTGCTTCATGGATTGGCGAGGCGTCTGTTCGGCGCGGCCGATAAAGAGGAGCGTGAGGCTTAGGATGAGGGGGCGGAAGATATTCATGGAGTAGGCTCCTTTCGCGTGGGACGGATGAGGGCTTCGATGAGAAGAAGTAGCAGCCCAGCGGCGAGGAAGAGGGGGTAGCGTTCGGTGTAGATGCGGGAGAGGCGTTCTTCGTTTTCTTGACGTTGAAGGTTGGAGAGCCCGTCTTGGTAGATGCGTTCGAGGCCGAAGTCGCCGGGGGCGGAGCGAATGTAGAAGCCGCCGGTTTTGCGGGCAAGGGTCTGGAGCTGGGTTTCGTTTAGGCGGGTTTGAACGACCTCGCCTTGGTTGTTTTTAACGAAACCTTCGGGGGTCTGGATGAGTTCGCCTTGCTGGGTGCCGACGCCGATGGCGAAGACGCGGATGTTGGCGGCGGTGAGGGGATCGAGGAGGGTGAGGGGATCGCCGGTGTGGCTTTCGCCGTCGGAGATGAGAATGATGACGTTGTCGGCTTGGGTTTCTTGGGCTTGTTCGAAGCTGGTGAGGGCGCAGTCGAGGGCTTGATAAAGATCGGTTCCGCCGATGGGGACGATGCCGGCGTAGACATCGTCGAGCATCATGCGGAAGGCGGCGTAGTCGCTGGTGGGTGGGCATTGTAGAAAGGCGTCACCGGCGAAGGCGACGAGACCGATACGGTCACCGTTGAGTTCGTTGAGGAGGTCGCGGATGCCCCATTTGGCTTGTTGGAGGCGATTGGGTTTGAGGTCGGCGGCGAGCATGCTTTTGGAGGTGTCGAGGGCGACGAGGATGTTGAGGGAGCGTTGGCGGACGGGTTCCCATTCGTAGCCCCATTGGGGGCGGGCGGCGGCGAGTAGTAGGAGGGCGAGGGCGAGTAGGCGGAGGCTATTTTTGAGTAGGATGCGGCGTGGGGAGCGGGTGGGTTGGAGGGAGGCCCAGAGGGTGGGGTTGATGAGGGTGGCGAGCTGGCGCTGGTGCCAGCGGTGCAGGGCGTAGAGCGTGCCGGCGAGGGGGAGCAAGAGGAGGAGTGAGAGTAGTAGTTGTGGTTGGGCCCAGTGAATCATTTGTTCCTCCCGAGGGGTCCGGTGGTGAGGAGTTGCTCAAGTGCTAGCAGGAGGAGTCCGGCGAGAATCCAGGGGGCGGCGAGTTCGCGGTAGCGGGTGTAGCGCTGGACTTCGATTTCGGTTTTTTCGAGTTGGTCGATTTCGGCGTAGATGGCTTCGAGGGTGTCGAGGTTGCGGGCGCGGTAGAAGGTGCCGCCGGTGGTTTGGGCGAGGTGGCTGAGGGTTTCTTCGTCGACTTCGTTGCGGGTGGCGAAGAGACCGTTGCGGATGCCGGCGGCGCCGATGGTGTAGATTTTGATGCCGAGGGCTTCGGCGGCGGTGGCGGCGTTTTTGGGGGAGAGGGTGCCGGCGTTGTTGGCGCCGTCGGTGAGAAGGATGATGATTTTACTTTTGGCATCGCTTTCGCGGAGGCGGTTGATGGCGGAGGCGATGCCGTCGCCGATGGCGGTGCGGCTGCCGTCGAGCATGCGGGTGTGGAGGCCTTGTATGCGTTGGATGAGCCAGGGGTGGTCGAGGGTGAGGGGGGCGATGGCGTAGGGGAGGGAGGCGAAGCCGACGATGCCGATGCGGTCGTTGGGGCGGTTTTGGAGGAATTGGGTGATGACGTCTTGGGTGGCGTCGAGGCGGCTGATGCGTTGGTTGGCGCGGGTGAAGTCGCGGGTGTCCATGGATTCGGAGAGGTCGAGGAGGAGGATCATGTCGACGGCTTCGGTGCGGACGATGCTTTCGTCGAGGCCGCGTTGGGGGCGGGCGAGGGCGATGATGAGGGAGGCAATGCCGAGGGTGTAGAGGAGGGGGAGAAGGGGTTGGAGACGGATGCGCCAGCTGCGGGGGAGGGTTTGGAGGGTTTGGATGCGGCTGTGCTTGAGGGGGGTGACGTGGTTTTTGCGACGCAGGAGGAGTGGGGGGATGATGAGGAGTAGCAGTAGGATGAGGGGGTAGGCGAGCCGGATCATGATTCGTCTCCGGTGGGGTGTTGGGCGGTTTCTTGTATAAAGTTGCGGGCGGTTTGGAAGGCGTCGTCCATGGCGGGGAGTTCTAGGTGTCCGCGGGCGAATTTGACGAGGTCGGCTTGTTGGAGAAATTGGTTAAGGACGTTGCGTTGGTGCCCGGTGAGGCTGGGAGATTGAGTGAGTTGAATGAGTAGTTCTTCGGTGGTTTGGTCGGGGGCATTGAGGTGGAAGCGTTGGTCGAGGTAGGTGCGGAGGATGGCGGAGAGTTGGGTGATGTAGGGGTTGGATTGATCGGGGTGGTGAAGGGGGCTGGCGTGGAGTTCTTCGAGGGCGCGGAGGGCGGTGAGATGGGGTGGAATAGGGGGAGGTGCGGGTTGGGTGCGGTCGCGGTTTTTCCAAAGGCGGGTGGAGAGGCGGCCGAGAAGGTAGGCGATGAGGGCGGTGAGTAAGAGGATCAGTAGCCAGCGGGGGAAGCGGGTGGGGAGGGGTTGTGGGGGGCGAAGGGGAGCGAGCTGGCTGTCGCTGTCGGGCGGAAGAGAGCTTTGAACGTGGAGCGTGTGGTTGGGGAAGGGGTGCTGGGTTTCTGTGTTGTTTTGGGTGAAGCGGATGAGGTTGGTGGTGAGTAGGTGGGTGCCGAGTTCGAGGGAGGTGAGGTGGTATTGGATGCGGGTTTGTTGGAAGGGGCTATCTGGAAGGAGTGTGGCTTCCCATTCGCGGTGACGTTGGAGAATCTCTTTTTTGCGCCCGAGTTCGGGCCAGTGGAGGGTGGTGCCGGTGGGGTGGGTGGCGGTGATGGTGAGTTCTACGATCTCACCGATGGTTAGGTTGGTGGCGCAGCAGCTGCTTTGGAGGGTGAGGGGTTCGGTGGGATGGTGGGCGATGGGCTGGGGTTGGCAACCGAGAAGCAGTAGGGTGAGGAGAAGTAGGATGGTGAGCGCGTGTTTCATCTTAGCGGCGTTGGGCTCGTTGGTTGAAGAAGGCGCGGAAGGCTTTTTCGTAGGGTTCGTCGGTATGGAGTGAAATGAGGTCGATACTGTGACGGCGGTGGAACTGGGTGAGTTGTTCGAGGCGTTGGGTTTGTTGTAGGAGGAGGGTGTTGCGGACGGCGGGACTGGAGGTGTCGATGAGGGTTTGCTCTCCGGTTTCGGCGTCTTGCCAGGTGATGAGTCCGGCGGGGGTGAGGGCGGTTTCGCGGCGATCGTTTAGAAGAATGGAGATGAGGTCGTGTCGGCGGGCGGTTGTTTTGAGGAGGGGTTCGGGTTGGTCGTCGAAGTGAAAGTCGCTGAGGAGGAAGGTGGTGGCGCGGCGGGGGCAGATGTGGTTGAGGTAGTCGAGGGCGGGCTGGGTGCAGCTGCCGGTATGAGTGGGCTGGAAGGCTAGGAGCTCGCGGATGATACGTAGGACGTGACGGGTGCCTTTTTGAGGTGGAATGACTTTTTCGACTTCGGAGGTGAAGAGGATGAGGCCGATACGGTCGTTGTTGCGAATGGCGGAGAAGGCGAGAACGGCGGCGATTTCGGCGGCGAGATCACGTTTGAGCTGTTGCTGACTGCCGAATTGTTGGGAGGCGCTGATGTCGACAAGGAGCATAACGGTGAGTTCGCGTTCTTCGGTAAATTTTTTGATATGGGGCTGGCCGGTGCGGGCGGTGACGTTCCAGTCGATGGAGCGTATGTCGTCGCCTGGGATGTATTCGCGGACTTCGTCGAACTCCATACCGCGGCCTTTGAAGGTGGAGTGGTAGTGGCCGGCAAAGAGATCGTTGACGGTGTGACGGGTGCGAATCTGTATACGCCGGACTTTTTTGATGAGCTCTTTTGGATCGAGAGGGGGCATGGATTAGGGTACGGGGATTTCGGCGAGAATCTGTTCGATGAGTGCGTCGGGAGTGAGTTCTTCGGCTTCGGCTTCGTAGGAGATGATGAGGCGGTGACGCAGAACATCGGGGGCAATGGATTTGACGTCTTGCGGGGTGACGTATCCGCGGCCTTGCATGAAGGCGTGGGCGCGGGCGGCGAGGGTGAGGCTGATGGTGGCGCGGGGGGAGGCGCCGTATTTGATGTAGTCTTGAATGGGGAGTCCGGCTTCCTGCGGTTGGCGGGTGGCGAAGATGAGGTCGATGATGTAGGCTTTGATTTTGTCGTCGATATAGATTTCGTCGACGGTCTGGCGGGCGTTGAGAATTTGTTCGGGGGTGAGGATGGGTTGTATGGGGGCGGGGGGTTCGGCGTGTGCCATGCGGTCGAGGATGAGGCGCTCTTCGTCGCGGTTGGGGTAGTCGACGCAGATTTTGAGCATGAAGCGGTCGACTTGGGCTTCGGGTAGGGGGTAGGTACCTTCTTGTTCGACGGGGTTTTCGGTGGCCATGACGAGGAAGGGTTTGGGGAGGGGGAAGGTTTCATCGCCGATGGTGACTTGGCGTTCTTGCATGGCTTCGAGGAGGGCGCTTTGGACTTTGGCGGGGGCGCGGTTGATTTCGTCGGCGAGGATGATGTTGGAGAAGATGGGCCCTTTTTTGATAATGAAGTCGCCCTCTTTTTGGTTGTAGATGAGGGTGCCGATAAGGTCGGCGGGCAATAGGTCAGGGGTGAATTGGATGCGTTGGAAGTCGGTGCTGAGAGCTTGGGATAGCGTTTGAATGGTGAGGGTTTTGGCAAGTCCGGGAACGCCTTCGAGGAGGACGTGGCCGTTGGTGAGTAGACCGATGATGAGGCGGTCGACAAGGGCTTCTTGCCCGACAATAACTTTCCCGATTTCGGTTTTAAGGTTGGTGACGAAGTGACTCTCTTCGCGAACGCGTTGGTTGATGATTTCGATGCCTGCCATGGATGTCTCCTCTGTTGTTTCGTTAGTTACGCGGTTGGGACAGGTGTTGGGGGGAGATGTTCAAATTTTTTAAGGGTGATTTCGGAGGGCGGTGTAGAGGGCGATGGAGACGGCGTTGGCGAGGTTGAGGGAGCGGACGGCGGTGAGTTGGATGGGGATGTTGCATTGTTGGTTTGGGTGGCGGTTGAGGAGTTCGTCGGAGAGGCCGTGGGTTTCGCTGCCAAAGAGGAGGTGGTCGCCGGGTTGGTATGCGATATGGGCGTGGTCGAGTTGAGCGGCGGTGGTGAAGAGCCAGCGGCGAGCGTTGGGGAAGGCGGTTTCGTAGGCGGTGAAGGAGGGGTGGATGGTGAGGTCGACGGATTCCCAGTAGTCGAGTCCGGCGCGGCGGAGTTGCTTTTCGGATAGGTCGAAGCCGAGGGGTTCGATGAGGTGGAGGGGGGTGGCGGTGGCGGCGCAAAGGCGGGCGATATTACCGGTATTGGGTGGGATGACGGGTTCGACGAGTACGATGTGGAAGGGAACGGTAGGCCAGTCGAAGGGAAGCTCGTGGCGCTGGCGGGTGCTGTGTTGCATGTCGGTGTTGGGTTTCATGTTAGGAGGCGAGGGGGCGGTAGCGGACGCGGGTGGGTTGCCAGTGGTCGCCTTTGAGCGCGCGCATGTGTTCTTTGTAGGCTTCGTAGTTACCTTCGAACCAGATGACTTCGTCGCCTTCGAAGGCAAGGATGTGGGTGGCAACTCGGTCGAGGAACCAGCGATCGTGGCTGATGACAACGGCGCATCCGCCAAAGTTGATGAGGCCTTCTTCGAGGGAGCGGAGGGTGCCAACGTCGAGGTCGTTGGTCGGTTCGTCGAGGAGGAGGAGGTTGCCGCCGCGGCGGAGGAGTTTTGCGAGGTGAACGCGGTTGCGTTCGCCGCCGGAGAGAAGGCCGACTTTTTGCTGTTGTTCGCTGCCTTTAAAGTTGAAGCGGGCGCAGTAGGCGCGGCTATTCATTTCTCGGTTGCCAACCGATAATGTTTCTTCACCGCCGCTGATCTCTTCCCAGACGGTGGCATCTGGGTTGAGGTCGTCGCGGAGTTGGTCGACGTAGGCGATGTCGACGGATTCGCCGAGTTCAAGGGTTCCTTCTGTGGGGGTTTCTTGACCGGTAATAATTTTGAAAAGGGTGGTTTTGCCGGCGCCGTTACCGCCGATGATACCGACGATGCCGCCGGGGGGTAGCGAGAAGTTGACGTGGTCGAAGAGGAGGCGTTGGTCGAAGGCTTTGGCAAGTTCGCGGGCTTCTACGACTTTGGTTCCGAGGCGGGTGCTGACGGGAATCTGGATGGAGAGGTTTTCTTCGGCGGTATCGAATTCTTGAGCAGCGAGTTGGTCGTAGCGTTTTAAGCGGGCTTTGTTTTTGGTGAGTCGGCTGGAGGCGTTCATGCGTACCCAGTCGAGCTCTTGTTGGAGTAGTTTTTTGCGGGAGGCGTTGATTTTTTGGGTTTGTTCGGCGAGGGCTTGTTTTTGCTCTAGCCAGGCTTCGTAGTTGCCTTTGTAGGGGTAGGTACGTCCGCGATCGAGTTCGAGAATCCATTCGGTGACGTTGGAGAGGAAGTAACGGTCGTGGGTGACGACGATGAGGGTGCCTTTGTATTGTTTGAGGTAGGTTTCTAGCCAGCCGACTGATTCGGCGTCGAGGTGGTTGGTGGGTTCGTCGAGGAGGAGGACATCGGGGTTTTGGAGGAGGAGGCGGCAGATGGCAACGCGGCGTTTTTCGCCGCCGGATAGAAGGTCGACGGGTTGGGTGCTTTCGGGGAGGCGGAGGGCGTCCATTGCCATTTCGACTTGGCGGTCGAGTTCCCATAGGTTTTGGGAGTCGATCTCTTCTTGGAGTGCGGCGACTTCGTTGTTGAGTTTGTCGGCTTCTTCTTCGGAGAGATCATTGCCAAGCAGTTCCCAGATTTGATCGTAGCGATCGAGCTTGGCTTGCTGTTCGGCGACGCCTTCGTTGACGATTTCTTGAACGGTTTTACCGGGGGTTAATTGGGGTTCTTGTTCGAGATAGCCGATGCGGGCGTTTTTGGCGATGATGCAGTCGCCGATGTATTCGTTATCAAGGCCGGCCATGATGCGCATGAGGCTGGATTTGCCGGAGCCGTTGCCGCCGATAACGCCGATGCGGGCGCCGAAGAAGAAGGAGAGGTTGACCTCTTCGAGGATGGTTTTTGCACCGTGTTGCTTGGTGAGGTTTTGAAGGGTGTAGATGTATTCGCCGGCCATGGGGCTCCTTGCTGGATTAGGGTAGTTTGGTTGGAAGGGTGGGCTGAATGAGCCATTCGTTTTCGGGTGAGCGGATAAAGGTGAGTATGAAGTCTTTTACGCGACCGGTTGAGGTGTAGCCGATGCGGTAGCGTTCGATTATGGGGGAGGTGGTTTGCATGCGTTCGGCGCTGATAACGCGTTTTGCAGGATACTGTTTTTCGAAGAGGCGAATGGCGCGGTCGGTGTTGGGACGGATGCGGCGAAGGGTGGGTTCGGCTTCGGGGCTATGGAGAAGTTGGAGGGCTTCGTTGAGGGGTGACTTTGTGAGCGGAGTGCCTTTGTTGAGTTCGGTTTCAATGCGTTGAATGAGGGGCTGGAGTGCGCGCGGGTCTGGCTGTTCAGAGAGTAGGAGGGCGGCTTGCTCGGCCAGTGGGAAGGGGGTTTGGTTAAGGGCGGCGATGAGTGGGAGCGTGGTGTGGGCGTTGAGTGCGCGCAGTGCGTCTAGCGCGGGTGCGCGCGTTAAGGAGCTTTCTAGGTTTAGGATGTGGTTGGGGATTTCGAAGTAGGGTTCGTTTTGTAGGTTGGGGCTGAGGCTGTATAGCGCGGCCCAGAGATCGATGCGCCAGTCGGGGGCACCGGCCCATTGGTTGCGGTTGTTGAACCAGGGGGCAGCGTTTTCTTTGGCGCGCGTGTAAGCTTCGTCGAGAGACGCTTGTTCCATTTTTTCAAGAGCGGTGATGGCGTGATGCCGGATAATTGAGTTGGGGTGGGCGGCGCCGTTGAGGAGGGGTTGAATTGATTTTTGTTGGGCAATGCGGGCGATAACAGTTGGGTCCACTTTTTCGAGCTGTTGCTTGGCGGCGTTGGCGAGTTGGAACCAGATGGAGTCGGGGCCTTGTGTGGGAACGGCATTGAGTTTTTCTAGAAGGCTAACCGCTTTGTTGCGAAGTTGCTGTTGCTTACGGCGAAGGGTTTTAAGAAGGGGTGTAATGGATTCTTGTCCGCGTTGGTAGAGGGAGTTGGATGCGGCTTCGGCAAGGGCACGGTTTTCGGAGGCGAGCAGTGGTATTAGCGCGGTAATGGCGCCGGTTCCACCGGTGGAACCGAGGGTTTTTGCGGCAGCGATTCGGACATTTTTATGTGCGGACTGAAGGGCGGTGATGAGCGCGGGGGCGGCGTCGGGAGAGGCAATTTTCTGGAGAGCGGTGATGATCATAAGTTGTTGCTTCTGCGGTGCGGAGGCGAGTGTGTCGCAGAGGGTATCAATGGCGGCAACTGCTTTCTGGTCGCCGAGTGCCTGGATGGCGATCTCTTGAGCTTCGGCTTGTGGCAGGCGTAGGGCGGCGGTTAGGGGGGTAATGGCGTCGGGGTGCTGGAGATAGGCGATGGACTGGACAGCGGTGATGACGAGTTGGTTGTTGGTGCTGCTGAAACAGGCGGCAAGGGGTTCGAGTGCAGGGAGTGCTTGAAGGTTTCCGAGTGCTTCGGCGGCTGCGATGCCGATGGAGGGGTTTTTGTTTTCTAGTGCTTCTATGAGTTTCTCATGGTTGCCGGTGGCTTCCCATTTTGCAATATCGTCGAGGGTGGGGGCACAGGCGGTTATAATGAGCGAGAGCAGAGCTATATGAAGTGATAAGAGTGTGGTTTTCATGATGTAGTCCTTTTGTCTAAGGACTTCTATATCGTGTTTGTGGGGAGGCTGGCAAGGTGAAGATGTTGCTATGGAATGAGGTGGGGCGGTATGTTTAGTTTTTTGTCGTCGGCGCCAGCGGCGAAGTTACTGTGGTGGTAGCGGTTTTCAAACGCCCAGTCGCATTCGATACGGCCGTCTCCGAGTACGATGCGTCCGAGTTTTTGACGGAACCATTCGGTGAGCGGTTGATAGGCAGGTTCGCTAGCAAGATTATTGAGTTCGAGCGGGTCATGTAGCAGATCATAAAGGGCTAGGTCGACTTTTTCTGGTGGAGCGGTAAGTGCCCAGCTGAGATCTTTGCCGAGTTGTGAGGTGTTCACTAGGTTGTTGAAGGGGCGTGTGCGCATGGAGAAGCGGAAGCGGTCGGTGTGCATGTAGGCGCGGGGGCCGGCTATAACATTGATCTCTCCGAGAGCACATGCGCGTGGGGCTTGTCGACCGGTGTATTGGTCGAGCAGGCTGTGGCCATCGAGATAAGAGAACGAGTCGCTATAAATGTTGAGACCGGCGGCTTGTAGCATGGTGGGGGCAAAGTCGACAAATTCAACCATGTTGGAGTAGAGGGTGCCGGGTGGGGTTAGGGTGGGGTCGGAGGAGACGACGATGGCGGCGTTGTGTATGGATTCTCGCCAGGGGGTGAATTTGGCTGCCATGCCCTGTTCGCCGAGGTGCCAACCGTGATCACCGACCGTAAAGATGATGAGGTAGGTTTGGTTGTGCGTTTGGCAGTACGCTTTGAATGCTTCTACGGCTTCTCCGAGGAGTTGGTCGCCGTGTGCGCAGAATGCATAGTAGTCTTGAATGGCTTGTTTTTTTTGGGCGTCGCTCATGGTGAGCATGTTGCCTGCTTTTTGGATGCGTTGTAGTTGCGGGGGGAGTTTTTGGCGGGACTCCTCGGTGAAGGTGGGGACATTATATTGTTCTGTTTTGAATCGATCGCGGAATGATTTTGGGGGCAGCACTGGCGTGTGCGGTAGATGGAAACCGAGATGAATAAACTGAGGCTTGGTGGTGTCGGCTCCCGCCGCATTGGCGCCCCACGCGGTGGTGAAGGGTTTGTTGGCGGCGGCGAGAAAGTTCTTTAGGGATTGGACGATAGCGGCATCAACGGTGTCGGCAGCGGGTTTTGGGTTTTCACCACCGAGAATAAGAGTTTTTTTGTTGCCGTGGGAGCGCAGGAGCTCGAAGGTTTTATCCACCTCAAGCTTGGCGGCTTTATCGGCGGCGGGTATGGGGTCAAATTTAGATTCAATTTTATACTGCTGTTTTCGGCCATCGGCATACAGAACGGTTTCAATGGATTACTCCTCAAATGCATTAACCTTGGATTTCCACGCATGGAGGCGTTTCAGTAGCTCTGGGGTGATGGTTGGTTCTGTAGATGAAAGCTCGTTGGATTCATACGGATCCTTGGCTAAATTATAGAGCTCAACGCGGTCTTCATCAAAAAACTCTAGCAGCTTCCAGTCGCCTTCGCGAATGGCGCTGCAGTTGGTGTCGCCGGTCTGACTGGGCCGGCCCTTGGGCGAGTGCCAGAAAATGGGGCCAGGCCGCCGAACCTTTTTGCCTATTAGGGTGTCGACATAACTGATGCCATCGAGATGCTGTTTGGGTTGTAGCGGTTGCCCCGTCATCTGCAGGATGGCTGGATAGTGGTCGGAGCCGGTTACGACGCGCTCGGTTTCGGTGCCGGCTTTGGTGATGCCGGGCCATTTGACGACCATTGGAACGCGAATGCCGCCTTCGTAAAGGTGCCCTTTTCCGGCGCGCAGTGGCAGATTGCTGGTAGCCAGCGGGCGCTGGCTGGTTACTCCGCGGTTAGAGAGGCCGCCGTGGTCGGAGGTGAAAATAATGACGGTTTTTTCGGTCAGACCGGTTTCTTCCAGCGTGCTAATCACTCGCCCGAGGCTTTCATCCATGCTGTGAACCATGGCGGCATAGACGGCGCTGTCTTGCCGCATTTTGGTGGTGCCATCTTTCGTGGTATAATCAGCACCGCTCCATGACATGTTGCGAAGTTTATTTTCGTAATAGGCAATCAGTTCCGGTTTGGCTTCAAGCGGAGTGTGAACGGCATAGTGCGATAGATAGACGAGAAAGGGTCGGTCTGTATTGGTTTTGATAAATTTTATGGTTTCCTCGGTGAGGCGATCGGTCAGATATTCGCCGGGCTCTCCATTCTCCAACCCATGAATCGCCGCTTCGGTTTTGTGATGTTTATTCCTTGTTGGCTTTTGGTAGGGGAAAAAATAGGAACCGGGCGCGCCGGCGTGCCCTCCGGCAATATTGTGATCAAAACCCTGAAATTCTGGAGCCTGTTCATCCGTTTTCTGAAGATGCCATTTTCCGGCAAAGAAGGTGGTGTAACCGCCCTTTTTCATCGCTTCGGCAATGGTCAGCTCGGAAGGCTCCATATTGTAGGAGGCACCGGGAATGCCGGCGCGTGCCGGAAAGCGGCCGGTCAGAAAAGAGTAGCGGGCGGGAACACAGCGCGGATGGGTTGAATAAGCCTGTGTGAACCGCACGCCCTGCGCGGCCAGCCGGTCGAGGTGCGGAGTTTCATAGAGCTCTGATCCATAACAGCTGGCATCGCGCCAGCCCATGTCATCAACCAGAAAAAAGACGACATTGGGGTGTTGGGTGGAAAGGGCGGCATGAGAGGTTATGTAGATCAGAATCAAGGGGAGGAGGTTCAGGTATTTCATAATCAGTTTCCTATTATTCAATCCTCTATATTAGACAGGGGTAGGTTGTGGTGCGAATACATTAATTCACTGATTTAGCCGCATGTAGCATTGACAAAATGCACTATTTGGTCGAATTTTCAAAATTATGGATTTAAGTGCTAAAAAACCAATAACGATTCTTTTGGCTTTTCATTGGTATGACCGGCGGGTTTTCAAGGGGATTGTCCGTTATGCCACTGAGCACAACTGGCATCTATCGCCTTATCTTTTTTCCGGTCATTTTGTTCCGCACGGCTGGCCGGCAGACGGTGCGATTACCTGTTACGGCAAACCGTTCTGCAAATTTATTGATGATTTGGATATGCCGAAAGTGGATGTGACCATTCAGAAAATGGCGATAACGGTGCCGCGGGTCACGGTAGATGATGCCGCGATCAGCCGAATGGCCGCTCAACATTTTCTGGAGCGCGGTTTTAAACACTTTGCTTTCTACAGTTGGCCAACTGTTGAGGTGAACGCATTGCGTAAAGAAGTCTTTTTCCAGACGCTCAGAGAGGCCGGAATCCCCGGGGAGCATCTGTACGAAATTCAGCAGTCTCCGGCAAAAATGTTGGGTCAGTGGGAAAAGCATCAGCAGCTTATCTATCGGCAACTCGAAAAGATGCCGCGGCCGCTGGCAGTCTTTACTGGGCAGGATAATCTTGGCGCGACCCTCATTGAAATCTGCTCGCGTAAGGATATTCATGTGCCTGAGGAGATCGCTATTCTCGGTGTCGACGATATTGAGATGCTCTGCGACTGCCTTGCCACACCGCTTTCGAGCATCGATACCAACTTGGAAAAATTGGGCTATACTGCTGCTCAGCAGCTGGATCGCTTGATGAAAGGTGAAATCGAAAATGATGAGCCGCCCGTTCTGATTGAGCCGAAAGAAATTGTTCTGCGTCAAAGCACTGATGCGTTAGCCATTGCGCATCCTGCCGTTGTAAAAGCACTACAGTATATCAAAGATTATTTTCATGAGCCGATCACACTCGAGAATATTGGTGAATATGCCGGCATGTCCAAGCGCGGTATGGAGAAGGCGTTTCTAAAACATCTGGGGAATTCCCCCGCCACCGAGCTGCGCCGCATCCGGCTTGATCACGCCAAGCGATTACTGACCGAAACCGACGAAAAGATTTCGTCCATTGCCTGGAACTGCGGTTATTCCAACAGCTCTAACCTCAGCTTTGCCTTTAATCGCGAAACCGGCATGTCGCCTCGTGCATATCGTAATCGCTACTCACCGGAACCCTAAATGGTGGCCGGCGTGCATAAAACTAGTTCAGTACGTTTTTTCATCAATTAAACACGGTTAATGAGTGAGAAACTACCTTGATGAAGATTCTCATTCGCGAATAAATTTAGATTTACATTAAAAGGACTATTTATATGAAACAACTGCTCACCTGCCTGTGGATCTGTGCCGCACTAAGTGCCGCTGCCGATAAACCCAATATTCTCTTTATTGCAGTCGATGACCTAAAGCCCATGCTCGGCTGTTATGGTGACACCGTGGTCAAAACCCCGCGCCTTGACCGACTGGCCGAACAGAGCACGGTTTTTATGAATGCGCATTGCCAGCAGGCGGTGTGCGCTCCCAGCCGAGCCAGCCTGATGACTGGCCTGCGCCCTGACTCCACCAAGGTGTGGGATTTGAAAACCAAGATTCGCGATATGAATCCCGATGTTGTAACGCTCTCTCAGTTTTTTAAGCAGAACGGCTACACCGCCGTCGGCACCGGTAAGATTTTTGATTTTCGTAGCGTGGAAGGTCACGAACATGATGACGCGGCCTCGTGGAGCCGTCCGTATGTGGTTTTTCCCAAAAACCCGAACGAGCAGTTTGGATTCTTGGATCCAGACTTTCACCAGCGAGTTAAGAGGGCAAAGGCCAGCGGCACTAAAAGCCGAGAATTGAAAAAGGCACTGGGTGGCTTTCCTCCGGTTGAAATTCATATGGATGTGCCGGACAATGCCTACGACGATGGCCTGATTGCTGAAACGGGCATTAAGCTGCTCAACGAACTCGCGCCCAAGGACGATCCATTTTTTATTGCGGTTGGATTCAAGAAGCCGCACTTGCCCTTTGTCGCGCCTAAAAAATATGCTGAGCTTTATAAGCGCTCACAGTTCAAGCCAGACCCGCTACAAGTCGCGCCGCAAGGGGCTCCAGAATATGCCGTTCAACCCGGGTGGGAACTGCGTAATGGAAGCTACAGCGGAATACCAGCAGAAGCTCCGTTGAGTGACGAGCTTCAGGCCGAGCTGATCCATGGCTATTATGCGTGTGTTTCATACATTGACGCGCAGATCGGCAAACTGCTCGATGCCCTTCAGGCTACCGGCGAAGCCGAGAACACGATTGTTGTGTTCTGGGGCGACCACGGCTTTCATCTCGGCGACCACGGTGTCTGGTGTAAGCATACCAACTATGAACAGGCTACTCGTGTGCCGCTACTCATTGCCGATTTGCGTGCGCCTAAAAGAATCAAAAACAGCTCGCCGGTAGAATTTGTCGATATTTATCCGACCCTATGCGAACTAGCCGGACTGCCGGTTCCGAAGGTACTCGAAGGAGACAGCCTAGTACCGATCGTGAACGGTTCCCAACAGGCGGTAAAGAGTGCAGCCGTCAGCCAATATCCGCGTAATGCCCCCGGCCATGGAGAAGTGATGGGCTACGCCTTCCGCGACAGTCGCTACCGGTATGTGGAGTGGCGTCAAGGCGACGACGTGATCGATCACGAGTTTTATGACTATAAGCGCGATCCCAAGGAAACCCGCAACCTGATTGATACCTCGGAGTATCTCCGCGAAATTAATCGCATGAAGTCAATTGCCGAGGCCTATCATATAAAATGGAGTAATAAAAAGCCGGTGCCTAAAAAACAGAAAAAGAGTGCCCCAAAAAAAGCTACTCCGGTTTCTGCCAAGGATAACATTCTGATTAATGCCGACTTTTCAGCCAGCTCGCTCAAGCCTTGGACACTACAGTCCAAGCTAGATGCATCGCTTTCCGCGTTGGATGGTGAGCTGACCGTTACGATGAAAGACTCCTCTAAAACCGCTTCGCACCGTATGCTTTGTCAGTTTGATCTAGAGATGGAACCAAATACCAACTATACGCTTCAATTTGATGCACGTACGGATGCCAACAACAGCGGCGCTATGAAAGTATCCATCGCCCGCTCCGTCAACTGGAAAGAAGGACACTATGGACTGATGCGAAATGAAGCACCAAGCGCTGAATGGGCCACCTATACATATCAGTTCACGACCAAAGCCATCACCGCCGATGACCCTGCCTGTTTGAAAATTCATCTCGGTCAGCTTAACGGCAATACCTTTTTTAAAAACTTCCTGCTTAAAAAAGCCGTTAACAAGAGATAATGCGGATACGGAATCCTGAAATGAAGACAATGATGATTATAGCCTGCGCCACTGCGTTTGCATCGTGGGGTGCCATCTTGGAGATTGATCCGTCTCAGACAGTTCACGCTACCCTGCGTCATAACCTGATCGGTTCCAATATTGCGCTGTGGCATCAACCGTGGGAGCTGAGTGACTCGACGCTGCACTGCTATGTACGCGAACTGGCTCCCCGCTTTGTACGCATTCCCGGCGGCTCTTGGTCCAACCATTATATCTGGAACGGTAATGGGGCGCGACGGGGTGATATGTTTGACCTCTCTCGTCTTCAAGACGGCATCTGGAACATTGACTGGTCCGATTATGCCCCCGGCTTCAATATTGAGGGCGATGAACGTAGACCGGTGGCCGATAACTTCCACGGCTCCTGGGATGTTAAAGCGCTCCATGATTTTGTTGAAGCCTTTGGTGCCAAGGCAATTGTCACCGTCAATTTGGGAAGCGGTACGCCCGAGATGGCTGCAGAATGGGTGCGCTGGGCCAATAAAAAGAATAGCTACAATGTCAAATACTGGGAGCTGGGCAATGAACTCGAAGGTAGTTGGGAGTTAGGGCATATTCTTCCGGACGGCCGCACCATGAATGGCCAAATATATGCCGAGCGCTTCAGAGCTTTTGCTGAAGCAATGAAAGCCGTAGACCCCACCATTAAAACCGGCGGTCCCGCCAGCTCCAATGACCGAGGTGCATTTATCCAAGAAACCCTACGCGATGCAGGTGATCTGGTTGACTTTATCTCCTTCCACACGTACCCGGTCAAAAACCGTCAGAAATCGGAAGACGAATTTTTTAAAGCGATCTATTCGCTAGAACCGGCTATGGATCGCATCCGCAGCTGGATTGCTGAACACCAACCAGAACGCCAAGACACTATTGAAATTGCCATCACCGAATGGAACTCCAAGGTAGTGGAAGATCGCGCTACCGCCGACCTGATGAACGGTCTATGGTGCACCATGTGGATCGGTGAAATGTTCCGTAACGGCATCTCATTTGCCAATCAGTGGGATATGATGACCGCCACAGAAACCGGTGGACACGGTCTCTTCTACTTTGAACCTTTCGACTTTGAACAGCCCGGGGTTCCACAGGAGGAAATGGACCGGAAGTTTGAATCATTCGACCCACCCTGTATACCTAAGGGGCAGTATTGGGCGCTCTGGCTCTGGAGTCGCTTCATGGGCGACAGGCTTGTTCACTCCTCGCTCTCTGGATGCGAGCATCTCTATTCTGCCGTCAGCCGCAGCGATGACGGCTTGCAGGTTCTGCTCGTCAACACTTCCCGCAACCAAGCCGAGAACCTAAAACTTGAACTGCCCGGCAAGCTACCTTCGCACGCCACCGCCATCCAGCTTTCCCATCGCGAATATTTCTGGAACCCATATACCCACCAGCCGCAATGGAGCCGCCGCCCCGAGCCGATGCCGATCCGGCTTGATCGCAACCTATCTATTCCGCCCTTCAGCGCCGTTGTTGTGCAGGTTCCCATCAAAAAGCAGTTCTTTAAAGCCAACCAGCAGCCCAAAAGCAACTTCAGTAAACTGGAAATTCTCCTCCCTGAAAGCACGCCCGAGGATGTTCCGGTTGAAGCATGGATCCTCGCCCCAGAAGCCGCGCCTTGCTCCGTGAACGAAGATGAAAAAACAGTTTCGCTCACGATTGATGGGCCGGGACGCCTCGACAGTAAAACCATTCGCATCAACGAAGGAGCCGGGCGCTTTTACATTACTCCGATCGATACAGGAACCATCACCGTGCGGACCGGTCGTGCCCGGGCAGAGCTTCAGGTGTTGCCGGTTCAGTCGCGGATCGAAATTCTATGGCCGTTTGAAACAGAGGTGCCTAGCATTGCCTCCGACTTTGATCTTTCACTCAGCGACACAGCCAAACCCAACCAGCACACCGCCGCTATCCAGCTCGACCAAAGTCAGCCGGTTAGCGGTCAGGACTGCCTGCTGGAATGTAAGCCAATCCCCGACCGGATTCCCAAAGAACGGGTCGGTGGGTTTGCCATGGAGATCAAAGCTGCCGGCAATCTAGTCTCAGCAGATCCTCACGCCCGCTTGATGATTGTTCTACAGAGTGAGTCAGATCACTGGATTCCCATAGGTTCTCTTCCGCTACATGAAATCAGTGCGGATTGGGAGCAACGTGAGTTTAAAATCGAAGACCACGAAAATCTGCCGGCGATGCAATGGCTCTATGCCGTTCGTCTGCAGCTTTCATCTTCTGCACCGGTGACCGGTGAACTGTTTATAAATGATGCAGGTCTGATCCTGCGCTAAGGAGACCCAAATGAAATTATGGATAACAACCGTCCTTTGTTTGTTTGCCGCCGCAGGTGCACTCGCAGAGAAGCCCAACGTAATCTTCTTCATTGCCGATGATATGTTGCCGAGGCACTTTAATTGCCTACCGCAGGGCCGAGGCAAAAATCTCACGCCCAACATTGATCGCCTTGCAGCCGAAGGTGTTGTCATGCTCCAGCAACACTGCGCATCTCCTATCTGTACTCCCAGCCGCTACAATGTGCTCACTGGAACCTATGCCAGCCGAGCTCAGAACGAGTGGTTTAAATCCATCACTCGCGAACTCGGGGGGCAGACCAAAGTCGAATTTAATACCCATATCATCAAAGACCAGATCACCCTGCCTGCACTGCTCAAAAAGGCGGGCTACTCCACCGGCATGGTCGGGAAAAACCATGTGGTTGAAGCGCACGGTCTCAAGCGGTTTAAAAACTTTGATGCCAGTGCGCGCGATCCAGACATGGTTAGCCAGCTGAAAGCCAACCACGACCATGTCTGCCAAGCGATGCGCGAAATCGGCTTTGATTATGTGGATCGCGTCTATCATAACAATCCCGATTTTTTGGGGCTGCACGAGGTCGCTGTACAGAATATGGAGTGGATTACCGAAGGCGGTATTAATTTTCTGAAGCAGCAGGATCGGGATCCCTTCTTTCTTTATTTTGCCACCACCGTCCCGCACGGCCCCACAGCTGAAAAGCGCTCTTGGAATGCCGACCCGCTTATCTCTCCGCTCGGCTATCTTAAACAAGCACCTCAAGGACAGCCCGCTCGCTCCACTATTCCGAAGCGATTAAAAAAAGCCGGTCTGCCGGTAAATGACAATACGGCTAACCTGCTCTGGCTCGACGATGCCCTCGGGGCACTAATCCGCACCCTCGAAGAGAGCGGAAAACTTGATAATACCGTTATCTTTTTCTATTCCGACCACGGGCAGATGTCTAAAGGCACCCTTTATCAGGGCGGTATTCATAACCCCTGCATAATCTGGCGCAAAGGCGGATTCCCAGTTGGTAGTACCAGCGATGCGCTCACCCATATTGTCGACTTTGCTCCCACCATCCTAGAGCTGGCCGAAGCAGATACGGCAGTTAAATTTGATGGACGAAGTTTTCTGCCGATTCTCAATGGTCAGGAGCCGGATAATGAGCGAGTTATGTATTTTGAACTCGGCTATGCCCGTGCCGTCCGCAAAGGGAACTTTAAATATCTCGCCCTGCGCTATCCAGAAGATATCGAAAACATGACATCTGAAGAACGTCAGGCTGTTCTCACGGAATGGAATGCCGAGCGCCGCCGTAAGCATTTACGCATCGTCACCGAAGACTCGAACCAACCCTTCAGTCATCTCACGGCTATTCCGGGTGGCGGCGATGCCGAGCGCGGCTCTACCGGCGCTTACCCCGGCTATTTTGACCGTGATCAGCTTTATGATCTCGCTAAGGATCCACGGGAACAGGTGAACCTCGTTTCAAATCCGAAATATGCACAAATACTCAAAGAGATGAAAACCATCCTCGCTGACCACGTCCGCGATCTTCCTGGCACCTTTGGAGAGTTTGGAGAGTGAATATTGTTCGGTTACTATTTTTGCTGACGGTGGCAACTTGCTGTGCCCGCGCTGCGATACTCTCGATTGATGCAGATAGGGTAGTCCAAAAGGTAGATCGCGCTAATCTACTCGGTATTAATATTGCGCTCTATAACAACCCCGATGACTTTGCGTGGGCCATGAGTGAGGGGCCGCTCCGCGATCTAAATCTGGGTTACATTCGTCTGCCGGGTGGCTCGCAATCGGACCGCTACTATTGGAACGGCAACGGCGTTCTTGAAAACGGGAAAGCGGATCCGGCTACCTTTAAACCACCTTACTGGCAGGTCGACTGGTCTGACTATAAACCCGGCTTTACCGTTGATAATTATGACTGGGGCAAAGTGGATGCCCGAATCGTGCAGATCGATGCCAAGACTATGCACGAGATAACGGAAAAACACCCGCGAGCCAATGCGCTGGTTACCGTTAATGCAGGAACCGGCACGCCGGAAATGGCTGCGGAGTGGGTGCGTTGGGCTAATATAAAAAACGGATGGGGTGTCAGATACTGGGAAATCGGCAACGAACTTAACGGCGAATGGGAAGCTGGACACATCCGCCCCGACGGCTCCAAAATGACAGCCGAGAAATATGTTCAAATATATAAACAGTTCGCCCGAGCCATGAAGGCAGTCGATCCGACCATTAAAGTGGGCGGACCCTCCTGTGATATCGACCACCATGAAGATTATTTTGAACCACTGCTCAAGCTGGCTGGCGACGAAGTGGATTTTTTGAGCCTTCACTTTTATTCGCTCCGCGACAGCTTGGCATCGGAAAGCAAACTGTTTGACGGGCTCGAGAACCTCAAGCCCTTCACGGATAGACTGGATGCTTTGGTTGAAAAATACCAACCCCAACGCATCGATGAGATTGAGTATGCCATCACGGAATGGAACTCCAAGCTGCCGAAAGATCAGGATGCATACCGCCTTTTTAATGGCCTGTGGTTTTCAGCATGGATCGGTGAAATGATGGCGTGTGGCGTTGATCTCGCTACGGTTTGGGATATGTTCAGCGGAGCTGATAACGGTCATGGCATACTCGTTCGGCAGGGGAACACCTATGTGCCGACCGGGCGCTATTGGGCCTTTTGGCTCTGGAGCCATTGCATGGGTGACACGTTGGTTGCGTCATCGGTCAACGATGATCGGTTGCATGTTCACGCCACGCGTAAGGATGACACACTCTCAATCATGGTTATGAATGAATCGCGGACTGCATCGGTTCCCGTTGAGCTGGATCTTAATGGAATTGAAGCTACGAATGGAACAGAAACCACTCTCTCCTCACGTGAATATTTTCGTAACCCCGTTACCGGTACCATTGAGTGGAACTCCGGTCCGTCAACAAAACCTTGGGCGGTTACGAATAGAATAACCATCCCGCCTTACTGCGTGAAGGTCTTTCGATTGGGGGCCACTGT
Source organism: uncultured Kiritimatiellaceae bacterium (assembly GCA_964014015.1). Taxonomy (GTDB): domain Bacteria; phylum Verrucomicrobiota; class Kiritimatiellia; order Kiritimatiellales; family Pontiellaceae; genus Pontiella. Next base: position 17,174 of record CAXGYR010000003.1, on the reverse strand, counting down.
TCCGGCTGTCTGTAACGATGCTGAAGGTCGCGTCGAACCGGCACTGGATTTGGTATTGCCTAAAGCCGGATTTGGCGATCTTGAAATGGAAGGCTGGGTGCGTGCTGTTAATAGAGGTTCAAGGGATCCGTTTGCCGAGGATCTTGGGAGCGTTGTGCTAACGGCCTCCGGCGGTGCAACGGTTGAGCAGGTGGAAAGCGAACTGCAGGGCGCAACGGCTGCGTTTATCCTGAAACCAAACGGCTCAGACAAGGTTACGGTTACAGCTACATGTGATGGGTTGAAAACAAAAGCGGTCGTCGACTTTAAACCAGTTGAATATAACGAGCACATTGCATGGACGTTTGACACGATGCCGGCTCAATCCGAATCGCGGCTGACGCCTGTCTTGAAAAACGGAGCACTGAATATTGTATTTGATAAAGAAGCGGTCGCACCGCCGAACAATCACATCTTTGCCATCAAGGAATATCCACGGTCGGTACCGAGGGAACGGATTGGCGGGGTTGTATTTGACCTGACAGTTTCAAAAAATTTCCACCCAATGGAATGCGTAATGCAGGTTGTTCTACAAAGCCACGGTGCCTACTGGATTCCCTGCAGCGAGGTATCCCTTTTCCCTGGTCAACAGCAAACGGTACGGCTGGAAATATCCAACAAGAAGTTTCTTAACGTGATGGATCAGGGTTTTTCCGTCCTGTTCCTGCTTGCCTCCGGTGAACCCGTAAGTGGAACGCTGGAAATGGATAACCTCGGATTTTTGCTGAGACCTGAAGAGGACTAAGAGGAACCACGGAATATGAAAAAGCTGCTCCTATTTTTTATTATGCTTAACGGAACTTGTATGGCGATTGAGATCAGTGGCATCCGATATGCCACCGAGACGGATGAAGGTATCCGGTTCGCGCGATTTCGCGATGACGTTCTAGCCATGCCATCTCATCAGCTAGGACTGAACCCAAAGAAAGCCCGTAATACCAGTGGGGGCATCATTGCCTTCAGCAGCGATGCAAAAGAGATCACCGCAGATTTTGAGGTGCTGAGCGCCAATTATATGGGTGCAGGCTTCGGTATATTTGAAAACGGCGAGCTGATTGAGGAATGTAAGTTCAACGCAAAAGCCAAAGAGGTCACACTCTCGTTTCAGTCAAAATATGGGGGCGAATCAGTGTTCGAAATCGCATTGCCCAGTTTTGCTAATGTGATGTTGCAAGGGTTGGAAACCAACTGCATCGGGGCACAGCGGATTGCGTCGGAAGGGCCTTCGTTTTTTCAACTATTGGAGAAAAAAAAGGGTGGGCAATCAGCCTGCTATGTTGCGCTGGGAGATTCTATCACGCACGGGGTTGGGCAGGATGGATTTGGTCATAAAACGTGGCCATTTCTGTTAGCACGCAAATTGGATATGGAGCTGTTTAATCTTGCCGTTGGCGGTGGCAAGGTTTCTGTGCCGGTGGGAGAGATGTTGGAGGATTGGAAGGAGATCGATTTGATCACTATTCTGGTCGGCTATAATGACCTGCATTTTAATGATAAAAATCCACAGTTGTATAAGGCTGACTATACGCGGTTGTTAGATGCCATTCGTGCCAACCATCCAAAAACAAAAATAGTCTGCATTTCATTGCTTCATACCAAAAAACCGGTTGCCCAAAAAACCGGCCATACGGTGGATGAATTCCGAGCGGCTCTGGAACAACTGGTTGCAGAGCGCAACGATCCAGACCTGATGTTAATCAAGGGCGAGACCGTTTCTTCGGAACGAAACCTGCGGGTCGATAAACCGCAGGATCCAGTTCATCTAAGCATTGAAGGGGCTGAATTGTTAGCCCACGAACTGTTTAAGCGTATAAGAGTATTATAAGTGCGACTTCTCACCGAATACATGGCGCTTATCACTGATAAATTGCATCAGACTACTTTCGTTTTACTTGTTAGCTTATAAGGTGGTTGGGCAATTACTTTCCGGCCAAACAATAAACAGGAGATGCCAGTGAAAAAAATAACCACGTTTACCATTCTGCTTATGCTGCTGGCTTCAGCAGCCGTAGGCGTAGTGACCCCAGCGGAAATTGTAGATATTGAGGCTGCCTTCGACATCACCCTAACCGCAGAGCAAATTCAGCAATTAGACGCCGATGTCAACCCGACGAACAGCCCCGCTTGGCTAAGTGATGCTCAGGTTCGGATTGAACAGCATCGTAAGTCTGATCTAACGATCCGTGTTGAGGACGCGAATGGCGATACGGTGGAGAGTGCGCAGGTTTCTGTCTCGCTCAAGCGGAATGCCTTTGACTTTGGCGGAACCTTTTCCAGTAAAGACTTTTCTGGAGTAGGCAGTTCACTCATGACGATGTCGACCGACACATATAAACAGCGGCTTCTTTCTCTCTTTAATGCTGTAGGGCTTAATAATGGATTCAAACCGCGCCTTGTAAACCTTCATCAATACCTGCCGAGTGTAAAAAGTTGGGCTGCCGATAATGAGTTGCCGTTACGCGGGCACCTCCTCATCTGGCCGGGAAATAATGCTAAAAACCATCTCACCGAAACCGTATTAGCTGCTGTTCAGGCCGTTGAAGCAGCACTAACCAACGGGTCTTCGCAGGCGGTTATCGATGGATTACGCGACGACCTACGCACAACCGTCAGCAACGAAATGGTATCTTGGGCGGCACAGCATGATGTAGTGGAATGGGATGTTATCAATGAACCGCTTGGCAATCGACGCGTGCAGGATGCTCTAGACGACTATGATGTTATGGCCGAGTGGTTTGAAATAGCCGAAAGCAACAAAGTTTCAGCCGACTGCCGGTTGTTTATAAATGAATTTCAAATTATCTCGGCTATGACCGAAGAGCTTACGCCTGGCTACTATACCAGCCGGCGTGACCGCTACATGACCGAGGTTAACCGACTGCTCACCAACAACGCACCTATCGATGGAATCGGTTTCCAAAGCCGCATCAAAGCTGAACGGCGCGACCCGCAGTTAATCTATGACCGCCTTGATGAGTGGGCCACCACCTATCCCAACTTGCGGCTAATCGGCACGGAATTTGAGGTGAAAGATTCCGCCCCAGAAGACACTTGGAAAACCTATCAGTATACCGATGAAGAGCGTGCACAAATTACAGCGGAAATGATGACGCAATATTACAGTCATCCCCAAGTCGATGCCCTAACCGCTTGGAACATCATTGGTAATGATACCTCTCAGTTGGTAAACTATGACGGAGTCCCGACCCGAAACGGCCTTGTTTGGTATTACATGCATCGCCACCGTTATAACACCGAGGCCGAACTCGCCTCTGGCATCGACGGACAGACTCGTTTAAGTGCCTACGAGGGGGACTATGATGTTGCCGTCCGTTATAAAGGCGAAGAGCTTTCTTCCTCTGTAACGCTCAGCAGCAATCAACTTGTTGTTATCACCATTCCCTCCCAGAGCGATGGGATAGATGGCAACTCAACCATTGTCGATGCGTGGGACTATAATGATCTCCCAGACGGCACGGGCCTGGGAAGTGCCACAAGTACTGGCGGCATATTCTTTCCCGATTATGATATTGCATCCATTCAACATGGAACGCTCCGCTGGCAGTCCGATGGCACGACCGACAGCTATTATCGCCAAAAGAACCTCTCTCAATATACGAACGCATCTAACGGAGTTTTCCAGCTCTCCGTCGATTTTCTCGACGCCGATTTTACCGCGAGTTCGGAACTCACCAACGGTCTAGGACGCATACAGTTTGTGATGCGCGATAGCAGTGGAGTGGACACCGGCATCCGACTGCTCTTCTCCAGCGGCAACGGTAACAACCCCACATTCCGGTTAGAGGCCACCGATGATCTTGGCGCCAACCAAACACTCACCAGTTTTTCTGGGACAACCCTAGATCATCTTAATGTTCGAGCGGTCTTTGACCTCAACAACCGTGGTAGCAGCGGCTCCTTCAAGGTGTACTATCGCCATGAGGGCGGAGCCGAGGTATTGGCCTATACCGGTCAGCTTCCCACCGATTTTGATCTTGGTCAATTGCGCTACGCTGTGCAGACCTACAACGGCGGTTGTAACTGGGCAGCCGGCGACCGCATCCATACCGATAACTTAATACTGCGAAAGTTTGATGAGTCTCCCGCCCCGGGATTTACCACAAATCTAATCAGCAAATCAGATGCAACAATGAACACACCCTACACCGACCAGACGCTTTTCGGAAGCGCCACCAATGCACTCTCCTATTCAAAAATAATGGGCCCCACATGGCTGAGCGTGGCCGCCGACGGAACCCTTTCCGGTACTCCATCCAGCGATGATACCGGTGCTAACAGTTGGATTGTTCAAGTCTCCAATGGTATTGATACCGATACCGCTATCTTGAAAATAAATGTGACCGGAACCGGCACAGCCATCGGCTCCAATATTTCAATCGCCGACCTTGATACCACCGGTTTTTCATCCGGAACGGGCAGTGTAACCGGCACCCTCGGCAACGGAATCGTAGCACAGGAAGGCGACATGATTGTTATCGCCGCCGCCACCAACAAAAAAGGGGATGTGGCTCCCATCAGTCTTGTCCAGAGTGGCGGCACCGGAAGCACGGCAGTGGCAACCCTCTTGAGCAACGCCATGGGAACCTATCCGACCAGCTGGATCTGGTATATGCCAGTCACCACCGCCGGCACCTTTAGCTATGAACTTACCGCATCAAGAATAACCGCCTCCGCGACTCTCTACATTCTGCGCGCCGGAAGCGGCACCATTGAATTAGCCGGCTCGGCCTCGTGGGATGACAACAATAATGCCGACAACGGCACCACGTATTCACTCGACTATACCTTTGAAGATGCGCTACCCGCTGGCCTGCTGATTGAGGCCATCAGTGCACGAACAGACAGCATAACCAAACCGACTGCCTACACGGAAGATGCCAACGCAGTCAATAAGCGTATCACAGCATCATACAATCAAGTCGCCGGTACTTCTTGGGCATCTGCCTATGCCCTTTCCGGCGGGACGGCTAACAAACAGACCTCTGGCGCGGCAGGGGCCATCTTTGTTGAAATCACCTCCGGCGGCGCGCCCCGTCCAGTGTTCAACAGCGACCCCGTGGTTGAATTGCGAGCTATCTACGATCAGCCCTATACCGGCAGTAATCTAGCGGATCATGTTTTAAACACCACCGCTCCAAGCTTTGCTAAAATTTCGGGTCCCGATTGGCTGAGCCTTGCATCCAACGGCACCTTGAGCGGAATCCCGACAGTTGCCGATATCGGCACCAACCGCTGGCAGGTCATGGTGGCCGAAGGCGGCATCACCAATTTTGCTAATCTTCACATCGCTGTGGAAACCTCCGCTCCGCCAGTGGCCTCACCCGATCGCTCCCGACTCTTACCCACCAATACCTATAATGTGCTCTTTATTGCTATCGATGACATGCGCCCATTGATTAATGCCTACGGTGAAACCGAACCGTTGCAGCCAATTACACCGCAGATGGACCGATTGGCCGAATCAGGCGTCATGTTTGCCAACGCCCACTGTCAGCAGGCTGTTTGTAACGCATCGCGTGCCTCCATGCTGACAGGATTGCGTCCTGACACCACTCAGTGTTGGAACCTCAGCACGTTCTTCCGCGATAAACTACCCAACGTCATTACCCTGCCGCAGCACTTTGGTGACAACGGCTACCACGTCCACGGTATCGGAAAAATTTACCACAGTACCAACCCGACTTCTCAAGACGACCCGCTCTCGTGGAACGAAGGCTGGGTCAGCTCTGCCACCGCTTACAGGTGGTATGAAGCCGCTAAGGCTGTCGGCGAAGATGGCGGTAACAATAAAATTTCCGCAACCGATGCCGGTGAAATCAATACCCGTGATGGTAACCGTCCGGTTGTGGATGCCGACTATAACGACGGCTATGCCGCCGAGCTAGCCGTCGCAAAAATTGCCGACTATGCCGCCGGACTTCAGACGAACGACACCCCGTTTTTTCTTGGCGTCGGCTTCCAAAAGCCGCATATGCCTTTTAACTGCCCCAAAACATATTGGGATCTATACGACGAAAACGACATTGACCTCACCGGCTACACCGGTATTCGGCAGATGCCAGCCGGCTCCAATAAATTTACCGCCCCCTACGGCGGCGAACCCAATGCCTTTGACGATGTCACCGGCACCAGCGATAATGGCATGCCAGACGCGACAGAAGCCCGGCACCTGATTCATGGCTACCTAGCCTGCGTCTCCTTCATCGACACGCAGATCGGCAAACTGCTAGATGCATTAGATGATCCAGACGGCAATCCTGAAACGGATGACTCTATTGCCGAGAATACGATTATTGTCCTATGGAGCGACCACGGCTTCCATCTTGGTGACCATAACGGATTCTGGGCGAAGCACTCCAATTATGAAATCTCTACACGAGTCCCGGTCATCGTTCGCGTTCCCGGTATGACCGAGCTCGGAAGTGCCGGATCTCGCTGCACCGGCCTAATCGAGTTGGTCGATATTTATCCAACCCTTGTCGACCTCTGCTCACTGCCTGCCCCGAACCAGCCTCCCGGACAGTCGCTACAAGGAACCACTTTTCTTCCACTGATCGAAGATCCTGCCCAGCCCTGGAAAAAAGCGGTCTTCAGCCAGTTTCAGCGAACCATTAAAGATACCGATCCGGGAGACACGCCAGTCAATAACGCCGGAAGTGGCATGGGGTATTCAATCCGCACCGCACGCTATCGCTATACCGAATGGTGGGTCACGGACTCTACCGATGAAACCGACCGCCATCTCATTAAATCCGGCATCACCGAGCCCGGATTCGTTGAGCTTTACGACTATTTGAATGATCCCGGCGAAACAGTTAACCTAGCAACCAATACGGTGTATGAAAGCCTCATGACGGAGCTTAGCGGCCTGCTTAACGATGCTAATGCCATCAGCGCCGGTGATGGATGGAGCCTGTCCGAAACAACGGCACCGACCGCATACCCGCTCGATCCCGAAACGTGGAAGAGTAGGTATCTGGCACCCGGACACACCCTCAGCGAACTCGACTTTAATGCCGACCCAGATGGCGATGGGATCGTCAACCGACTGGAGTATAAATATGGCACCCATCCGTTTGAGGCCAACGAAAATATCGCCGAGGCCGGGCTTGTTGGCGGTAGCCTGCAGGTTACCTATCGCGAGGTGGAAGCCCGTAGCGGCGTGCAGCTGCGTCCGGTAACGACCACGGATCTCCTCGATTCATGGAGCGATAGTGGGGTGACTGTGACCGAGAATGGCGAAACCGGACATGCGACCATCAAAACCGGAAGTGTTTCCACCAACGATACCCAACGCTTTCTGGGACTCGAGGCGATAGATTTATAAACATCGATCAACTGATTCAGCATCATTTTCGAGTGGACGCGTTTGCTCTTTGACGGTTTGTAGGCATACAGGAATAAGAGCCGTTGTTATCGATAATCGGTAGACTCGATTTTGTGTGTGAGGTTCCCAGAACGGTTGTTGTGTGGAATCACCCAATCATACACGTTCCAATTCAAGCATGTTGCTACCGTTGGTGGCGATGGTTTCTTGGAACCAGCGGGCGGAGCCTTTGAAGGTGCGTTCGAGGGTTTCGTAGTCGACGCGGATGAGGCCGAAGCGACGCTCGTATCCCCATGACCATTCAAAGTTGTCCATAAGCGACCATGCAAAGTATCCACGCAGGTCGACACCCTGTTCAATGGCGTTGTGGCATTCGCGTAGGTAGCCCTCAAAGAAATTGCGTCGCATGGTGTCGTTGAGTGCGGACTCCTCATCAGGCTCGTCAACGGCACATCCATTTTCGGTAATGTAGATGATGGGGCGTTCGTAGCGCGCATCAATCCATTTCAGCAGTTCGCGGCACCCTTCCGGTACAATGCTCCAAGACATCTGGGTTTTCCCCCAATCTGGATCGGTGCTTAAGTGAACCGCTTGGTCTTCAATCATACCGCCGTTACCTTCCAAACTGGAGTCGAGCTCTTTGCCTTCTTCCGGCTCAGAGGCATACATAGTGGAGTAGTGATTGAGCCCAAAGAAGTCGCTAGATCCCAGTACGGCTTCGCGCTCTGCTGCAGTGAATTCGGGCAGGCGTCCGCCGAGCCGGTCGCGCATAACAGCAGGATAATCTCCTTTCCAGATGGGATCGGCGAACCATGCGAGGAAAAATTCAATGCTTCGTTGGGCGGCGGCCTGGTCGGCTGGGCTGTCAGTTAAAGGATAGCGCCAGTCGCAGTTGTTGGTGATGCCAATCTGCCCACCCGAGCTATTAAAGTCGCGGCGAAAAATTTGCACAGCCCGTGCATGCGATAGAATTAAATGATGTGCGGCAAGGTAGGGTTCGTCGGGGTCGATGCGCCCGGGCGCATGTGCGCCGATACCGTACCCTAGAACGGCAGAGCACCAAGGCTCGTTAAGGGTAATCCAGTTTTTGACACGGTCACCAAACTGTTCGAAGCAGATGCGAGCATAGTCTCCAAAAATAGGAATAATATCTGGGCTGACCCAGCCGCCAAATTCGTCTTGGAGTGCCTGCGGCAGATCCCAATGGTAGAGCGTCACCCATGGCTCGATGCCGTTTTCGAGTAGGCAATCAATCAGGCGATTGTAAAACGCAATGCCTTCCGGATTTGGATCGCCCTGACCCGTTGGCTGAATGCGCGGCCAAGCGATGGAAAAACGGTAAGCCTGAAGACCGAGCTCCTTCATCAGCGCTACGTCCTCTTCCATGCGGTGGTAGTGGTCGCACGCGATTTCGCCAGAGTCGCCGTTTTGAACATTACCGGGAATCCGACAGAACGCATCCCAAATAGAATCACCCCGTCCATCTTCGCGGACGGCGCCTTCAATCTGATAGCTCGCTGTTGCAGAGCCCCATACAAAGTATTCTGGAAATGTCATAAGCTTATTTTTCTTTTCAGGGTGGAAGATTGCCGTAGTTTTAAGCAACTGCAACCGGCACGCCGAGTTCGACTTGAACCTCAACGATTGAGCCGGGGGTTGCTACAGGAACAAGTTGCCCGTCTATTGCTTTTCCGTCAACAGAAACAGAAAGAATACCTTTGGAAATTGAAGCGGGATTGCTCACGGTGATGTTGTAAATTGCTCCGCGAAAACGGCGCACTACCTTGAACCCATCCCACGCTTTCGGGATGCAGGGGTCAACCATCAGGCCGTTATGTTGCGGGCGAATACCTAGAATATACTGGGTGGCAGCTTGATAGGTCCATGACGAGGTGCCAGAGAGCCAACTGTTGCGTGCGAGTCCGAACTGCGGATGTTCGTCACCAAGGATATTTTGCGGGTAGCAGTACGGTTCGCATTCAAACTCGTCGATACGATCATTTTGTGCGGCGGGGTTGATCTGGCTGTAATACTCAAAAGCGCGATCGCCGTGACCAAGCATGGTTTCGGCAATCATGACCCACGGGTTGGAGTGCAGGAAGATTCCGCCGTTTTCCTTGGCACCCGGTGGATAGGAGGTGATGCCACCTTTGGACTCATCGTAGCCGTTGTAGCCCGGCCAACTGAGCTTGATGCCGCGGGCGGTGTTGAGCTTTTCGTTAACCGACTGTAGCGCTTGCTCTGCGCGTTCGGGGTCGGCGTAGCCGGCAAGCACAGTCCATGATTGAGCGTTGGTGTAGATTTTTCCTTCGCTGTTTTCTTTCGAGCCGATTGGAGAACCGTCATCCTCAAAGTAGCGGCAATACCACTCGCCGTCCCAAGCCTGTTCGTTGACGATCTTTTTCATGGCAGCATAGTCGGCTTCATACGGCGAGGGATCGCGGTCGAGCGCTTTAAAGAGATCGATTATTTCGAGTAGGGAGCGCCCGTAGAGGTCGGCAATCATGACGCTTTCCGCATTTCCGGACAAGTTGACACAGTCATTCCAGTCGGCAAATCCGAGTAGCGGCAGGCCGTGTGCGCCGACATGGTTTTTAGTGAAGGATAGGCTGCGCTGTAGGTGTTCGAGCACGGTTCCTGATTCGCGCTCTTCGACCGGAAGCTTTTTGTCGTAGTAGGGGATCTCCTCTTCCAGAAAGACGGTATCGCCAGTCTCTTTGATGTAGGCACAGACGGCCATGACAATCCAGAGATGGTCGTCGCCGTACCATGCATGTCCTGCCTCCTCGCGTGAGTCGCCTTCGTTGGCTTCCATGGTGAGTGGGAAAAACTGATGCATGGCGGAGCCGTTGGAAAGTTGTACGCTGAGTAACTTGCGCATTAAGCGACAAGCATCTGCCGGAAGACTGGCCAGCACGCCCATCACATCTTGTGAGCTGTCGCGAAAACCAATGCCGCGTGCGCCGAGCCCAAGCTGATAGAGGGATAGATAGCGCGACCAGTTAAAGGTGGCGTGGCACTGGCGCGGGTTGTGTATGTTGATCATCGAATTGAAAGCGGCATCAGGTGTTTCGCATTGGAAACTCTCGAGGAAGCCGTCCCAGAATTTTTTAAGCGTTGGAAAAGCAGCATCTACATTTTCTAAACATTGGAACTTCTTAGAGGTGATACTAATGGCATCCGGCGTGTCTTGCCCCAGCTGGGTGACAAAGCGTTTGGTTTCGCCTGGTTCCATTTTTCCAAGCTTGTGAAGCAGCGCAGCGATGACGTCGCCACGACGGGCTTCATAATTTGAAAGATGTTCATGCTGAAGCTCGAGCGGATTTTTCCATGTTCCGTATTCGTTGTTGCCGAGAAATTTTTTGCGGTCGGTTTGAAAGGAGTCGACCGATGCACTGGAGGTGAAGAAATTATTTTCTCTCTCTTTTTTTAGGAAGGCGTATTGGCGCAGCAGGGTGGTGCCGTCGTCATTCTGTTCGGCATCCACCGTCATGGTCTGCGGACACCAGTCGGCATTGGTAAACTGTTTGAGTGCATCGAAGTGAGTGAACTCAACTACAGGAATTGCGTCGAGCTCGACGGATGTGTTTCCCATGTTGGTAATTCTGACATCGCGCAGTACGACGTTTTCGCCGGGAGGAACAAAGATGGTGACTTCGGTGCGAATGTTGTGCATTTCAGAAATAATTCGCTGATAGCCAAGCCCGACGCGGCATTCATATAGGTCATACGGAGTAAGCGTGGGAACGAAGAAGGGGGAAAAGACGTTGTAGCCGCTCTGTTCTTTAATGCGTAGGTAGAGTGTCTCACCTTTAAAATCCGACGCGGGTAGTTGCGGGATATATTTGGTGATGCGGTTGAGCGCTGGATCATCCTTGCAGATGAGCGATCCGCCGGTGTGATCCACTAGACCGCCGAAGGCGAGCGTGCCGACATAGTTGGTCCACTTGACTGGCGTTTTGGGATTGGTGATTACATATTCGCGCTGCGTGTCGTCAAAATGGCCGTATTTCATAGGGGTTCCAATATATGTTTTAATACATATGCCGCCCAGTCAAAATGGACTGGACGGCATTATAAGTTTTTTTGCTTAGGGGGTGAAGATGATTTCCAGCTGCAGGAATTTTGCATCCTGATCTACTGGAACGCGGTTGGTTACGGTGGTGTAGCCGACCGCCGGTATATCATCAACGCTTCCGATTAGTTCAACACCGTTTGTTGCCCAATCTTCGAAAACCAGATCGGTATTAGCCTGAACTTCATAGCTCAGTCCGCGTGCGGCAGCATTGGATGCATTCCATTGTACGTGCACATAGTTGAGGTAGGTGCTATCCGCAGTCTGTGTTGGAAGGGTATCTCCCGTTGCATAGGCGACTAAGTTATTAACGCCGTCTCCATCCACATCTTCTAGTAGGTTGGTGTTGGCGCTTTTATCGCTACCGAGCCACGCTGCATAGAGAGACGATGGCGTATCTTCCTGCACCGGTACGTATGCGTCTTTATACACCGCAATACCAGCCAAGCTGGCATTTTTGTCTGCGCCGCTTTGAACAACCGTCCAGCTTGTGTTCAGCGTGGTTTCATTACCGAACTCTAGACTGCCGATGCCGCGTTTCATGGTGCCGGAGTTGTTGTACTCTAGTAGAACATCATCGGCTGAGGCTCCATCGCCAGCTCCGGTTGAAAGCGCTTCAATTATGATGCCGTCGCTCGCATTATCAAAGGTGTAGGAGAGGGCGGCACTGGTGCCACCCGGTGCAACAAACACGCTTTGAATATCCACGCTCAGCGCTTCACCGCCGTCTGCTCGAACAAGATAGGCGGCAACCGTTGTGTAGTTGTTGGTTTTTGTGTAATTAACATCAAACGTTCCGCCTGTGGTCACGGTCGTATACCAGATGCCAACAGAAGACTTTTTGTGTAGCGTTGTCGCATCTGTGGTTCCACCGTCAGAGGAGTCCCATGCCACGCGATCCGCCTCAATGTGAAGACCGTTTGACCCGCTGGCCAGCAGTACCAGTACATCGTTGGCTTGAGCAGTAAACGTACCAATGTTTACCGTTCCGGGTGTGTTGTTTTGCGTGCCTCCAGCCTTGTCGATCACGCCGACAGTAATCGGGTTGGTTGCCGGAGCTTCCTTGATATAGACCTGATCCACGGTGACCTGCTCGTTGGTGGCAAAGTTTTGAACAGCCATACGAGTATGCGTATAATTTCCATTGGTCAAAACAGTTGAGAAGTCAAAGCTGGCTTTGTAATCAGCATCAATAATGGCCGAGCTCGCCCATTCAACTCCAGTCCAGTTCTGCCAGTTGCCATCATTGGAGACGAATAGTTGCACTTCTTCTTCCGCATAGTCGAGGCGTGCGGTCACCTGCAGCGGCGATGAGTTGGTTTGCACCCCTTTGGCGATGCGCGCCTTAACCAGTTTTGTGTTTCCTGCACGTACGGATGCCCACATATTACTCGTCTCGCTGTACAGCTCGATACCAATCGTATCGGACCCTTTCAATCCGAAAAACGCGGTGTTAGCCGTATTGGTGTCGCTGTAGTCCCAGCTGTTCAGCGTCCAAGAAATGTACATATCTCCACCGGAAGGTGTGATGGTTACGTTTTTTGTTCTGAACTGATTTGCATCTGGAGACAGGGTTAAGGCGTCATCGCCTGCCACATCGTTCCATACAGATGGATCTAGGTCGGGGAACGCGTTGCCATTCAAACCCGTTAAGCTGTCGCCGGAGAAATCCCACTGCTCAATTGTGGTATAGGGATCTTCTTCGGTCGGTGCAACCAGTTGGGTTAGCTCTATGTTATCGACAGCGAGCACATCACCGAGCTCCCAAATGGAGCTTCCGTTAAACTGCTGAGAGGCGATGCGCAACTCACCAAGCTTAACGCCGTCGGTCAGTTCGCCTGAATAAAGCAAGGTTTCTGTGGCTGGGGCTAATGTGTAGTACACCTCGTATGTTCCGGCATCAAGGTCATAAACTTGGCGTACATTTAGGTTGGAAAGGCTACTACCTGGGAAGTTTGTGTTGACCGAACTGCTGAAATCAATGTCTTTAGCATCGCAGCTTAGAAAGAAATGATTCGCATCCGCATAAATGTTTGTAACGCCAGCACTCGTCGAGTTGGTAACGTTTAAGTTGCCATCATAAGTCAGGCGAAAGCCGTTATCCGTGCTGCTATCTCCAGAAGATCCGCGAAGGCCGATGCCCCAGGTGGCTTTTTGATCTTTGGCAGCCGTATTGGTAAAATCAGCCGAAACAATATCGACGCTGAGTTGGTATTTTCCACTGGTTTCGTTTGCATTGGCGGACAATCCCTTTGCGGAACTGAAATAGTTGTCGGTTGAATTCGTTCCTTGGCCAAAAAAGACTGCGACGTTGTTTGAAATTGCCGCAACCGATTTATCCGGCCACGTAATGTTTCCGCCACCTAGGTCCGAATAACTGCCTTGGGTGCTTATCGCGCCATCGGCGACATTAAAGTCCCAGCTATCGATAACTGACTGAGCCGTGGCGGCTCCAGCAACTGCCAGTACAATTAATGTTGTTAGAATGTATCTTGTCATTGTGTAACTCCTTACTTTTATGCTTCTCTCCTATTCTCTATTTGTAAGTTACTAAAGGGCGGAACATCAACTAAGTGTTTTTCTCACTGAAAAGAGAAAAAATTTTTATGAAAAAACGTACGATGTGTGTGTAGAAAAAGACTTACTAAACAAGACTTACCGCAGGAGCCTGCGTAAAAATAGTCGGTACATCAGGGTTATACTTGACCCCGGCGTGCTTCAAGTTGAGCACGAATTTCTGCCGCCTTCGTTGGTGTAATAGGAAACATTTTCAGCAAAATTAGCGCGATAACCAATGCGACAACGGGGATCACTATGTAGCCGATCCGCATGTTGCGTAACACAGACTCAGGTTGAGCGGCTTCGAGTGCTGCATCAAAACCAGTTAGCTCAAGTAGCGGTCCTGAAAGCAGAAAGCCGATGCAAAAAGCAAATTTTAGAATCCATGAAAAAATGGCGGCAAAACTACCCTCGCGGCGCTCTCCGGTTTTCAATTCGTCAAAATCAACCACATCGGCTTGCATGGAGGAAACCATCAACCACAGGCCCGCATAGCCGGCACCGATAAACACCGTGTTAAGTAACATCAGGTAGGGATAGTCCGGCGTAAAAGTCCACCAGGTGGTTGAGGCGGAAAATAAAACCAGTGCGGTCGAAATGGCCAAACATTTTGGTTTCCCAATCTGCTCCGAAAGCCACCGGAAAGCAGGAATAAACAGCAGGCTAAAGGCTGTGTAAACAAAGGTGCCGTATCCGGCAAATGTAGCGGCAACCGACCAATCCGCACCTAATACATAATAGGTGCCAACATAACGTCCGTAACTGTCGAAAATTGCGGTTCCGAGCAAAAAGCAAACAATGAAGCCGCAGAGAATTAGAAACGGACCATTGCTAAGGGTCTCCCGGAAACTTTTGATGAGACTAACCTTCTGTTGATGCTGCCGGACTTTTTCGTAATACCGCTCTTTCACGAAAATGGCTGGGATCACGCCCAGCAAAAGAATGATGGCGCTGATGCCCAAACTCAAATAACGCATGCCGTTGAGTGCGCTTTCTTCACCGGTTGGCAGAAAAAAGAGTGGAAGCAGAGAGATCCACCACATCCATCCATTGAGCAACCCAGCGAGCGTCTGAAAATAGCCGCGAATTTCGGTAACGCGGGTACGCTCATTGTAGTCTGGAGTCATTTCCATCAGTAAACTTTGGTAGGGCATGGCCCAGACTGTAAAACAGGAGTAAAAAAGAATCCCGAAACCGATTACCCACAACATAATCTGCTCTTGCCCCCAATCCATTGGAAACCACCAGATCAACGGGTACGTCAGTGAAGAAAGAATGGCTCCCACCAGAATAAATGGGCGACGACGGCCCCATTTCGAGCGAAAATTGTCAGATACCCAGCCCATGATGGGATCCACAACGCCGTCCCATGCTCGTAGCGACATGAGGATGATCGACACATAGGTCGGCCGCATTTTTAACTCCATGTTGAATACCTGATAGGCAATGCTAACCAGCACCCAGACAGATAGAATGTCGACCGGCCCGCCGAGCGCATACGCCAGTTTTTTTCCGAACGGAACTTGGTCTTCCTTCGCTATGGATACGCTTTGCCTAGTCATCATTCACTCCCATAAAATGTATCATCTTATACTAATCCAATAAATTAATGAACAACTCAATGCACTTCAGCAATGATTGCCGCTTCAAAAACAGTGCACTCGCACCCAGAAGTAAAAAGAGGTCGTCGAAGCTTCGGTGCAAGCTACCGAGGGAATTGGTTCCACAATAGAAAATGAACCTACTTTAAAAAAATAGGTGGTGGAGATGGGGGGAGTTGAACCCCCGTCCGAATGCGAGTCACAGCAGCGTCTACGTGCGTAGGCGGACTTTAAAAGATTCGCCGCCGCTGCTGCCGTCTGCCATGGCTACGTTGGTCGCTAGGATCCTGTTAAATCTTACGCCGCCTCCCGGATCCCCGAAATTAGCGCCAGCTTGTTGTCGTCGCCTCTATCCCCTAACAAGCTTCAGGGTAGAGACGTGGCTGATTATGCAGCCAGTGCGTAACTTTCGTCAGCATTTATAATTTTGGGCTCCTTTTTACGAGGCCTGGAGTCCAACCTCGGCACGCAACTGAAGCTTCTACGAATCCGTCGAAACCAGTCATCCCCAATGGGAGTGAAAGGGAACACCATTCGCCGCGAAAGGTCAATAGTCGGTTTTGCAACAAGTGAGCTCGTGATATATTATGGGTAGAGTTGAATAGATGGAGGTTTCAGGATGAGCGATTGGATTAAGGGAACGGGGCATATGGGACTGTCGGTGGCAGATCTGGATGAATCGATTCGGTTTTACGAAGAGGTGCTGGGGATGAAGGTCAGTACGCGGCGAGAAAAGGATGCGTTCATCCAGTTGGGAGACGCGGATGTAGTGGCGCTGCTCCAGTATCCCGGGGGGCGTGAGGCGTTTGAGGCGGAGGCGCGACCCCGATATCGGGGCAAGGCGTTTACTCATTTTGGACTGCGAGCGCCCTCGGTGGAGGCGGTATTTGCGTTTCAAGAGCACTTGCAGGCAGCTGGGGTGACCATTGTTAAAGAGGCGTATGCGCGGTGGGATGGCGCAAGTTTTTATTTCCTCGATCCCAACGGCCACACGCTGGAGTATATCTATTTTGACCCGACGGCCGAGGCGCCGGCTTAATCAGCTAGTAGAGCTTCAACCTCTTCGGCGATGGTGTCGCAGTCTTCGAGGCGTACACCGGCAAACCAAAGTTGTTGCGGATAGATCATCACGTTAGGACCCGCGGCACAGACGCCAAGGCAACCCGAATCGCTGACACGCACCTTAGGTTTCCAACCCCGCTCTTCTGCAATCTCTTTTAGGCGCTCTTTCACAGCCGGCGCATCGCCTTCAGCACACGACTTGGTTTCATCGTCGCGTTGGCGGGTGCAGATAAAAATATGGACTTTGTAGCGCGTAGTTCTTTTTTTCATGAACAACCTCCAGCAACAAGATGAGCTATCGAACGGACGACGGAAAGAAGAAGCGGCGGTTTTTTAGAGGCAGAAGGTTTTTCAGCTCCGCAGTTGACGCATTGTCCGGTTTTCGTATACTTCGCGGTTCCTTTTTGGGGCGAGATAGCTCAGTTGGTAGAGCAGCGGATTGAAAATCCGCGTGTCCCGAGTTCAAATCTCGGTCTCGCCACCACTTTTT
>CAXGYR010000002.1:0-63168 GCA_964014015.1 uncultured Kiritimatiellaceae bacterium | reverse complement strand
GAATGCTGCGCACTCGCTCACGCCAGTTGAACATGCCTAGCGTGGAGGAGACCCTCCTCCACGCACGCCTCCATCAAATAGAGCGACCCACAAACCACCACCATCCGATTCGGCTCCGCCAACGCCCACGCCGCCGCCTCGCTCCATGCTTCCCGTAATGAAAGATCTTTCGCCTCCACACCAGCCAACGCCACCTGCGCCGCCGCCTCCTTAGCTGAACAGCCCCTCCGGCAGTTAAGCGGCACCGCCCACACACAACTCGCCCACTTTTTCCAAGCACGCACATACCCCACCGCATCCTTATCCTCTAAAAACCCCACCACAAATCCAATTTCCCGCTTCCCGAAACACTCCTTCAAGATCGACGCTAGCACCGCACCACCCTGCGGATTATGCGATCCATCCAGCCATATCGAAGGCGTCTGCGAAACTTCCATCATCCGACCCGGCCAACAAACGCCCTCCAACCCCGCTTTAAAAGCCAGTTCTACTCCTAGCAGATCCTCTACCACCTCCAACGCCGCCACCGCCACCGCCACATTCTCCCGCTGCGCCGCTCCCAGTAACGGCAGCTCCAACGGCGGCACACTACGCGCCTGCGTCTCCACCTTAATTTTTTGCGGTGCCCCCACTCGACGAACCCCCACCGCCTCATCACTGAACAGAACAGGCTCCCCACTGGCCCGCAGCACCTCTGCTACCTCCTCCACCTGCGGAGCACTCACCACCGGACGTCCTTTTTTAATAATGCCCGCCTTCTCCCCCGCAATCTCCACCAACGAATCCCCCAGAAAATCCATATGATCCATACCAATGCGCGTGATCACCGAACAGAGTGGCCACACCACATTGGTCGCATCCCACCGTCCCCCCATCCCCGTCTCAACCACCGCCACATCCACCTGCTCATCCGCAAAATACTGAAACGCAATCAACGTGGAAAGTTCAAAGAAAGTAGCCCGCCGCAACCCCCGCTTCTCACACACCTCATCCGCATGCACCTCTAACGAAAGTATATAGCGATTCAACTTCTTCTCTGGAATCGACACCCCCCCAATCCGGAAACGCTCCGCGAACGAAAGAAGATGTGGCGATGTATAAAGCCCCGTCCGCAACCCCGAAGCTCGCAATACCGACTCCATCATCGCGCAAACCGAACCCTTACCGTTCGTTCCCGCTACATGAATTACCGCCACCAAACGCTCCGGATTTCCCAACTCCTCCAGCAGCGCCTCCATTACTTCCAGCCCCGGCTGAATACCCTCCGCCGTCCGACGATACAGCCGCTCTACCGCATTCATTCCGCCGCGTCGCAGAGATAGTCAAGTGTCAGCACCATCCGTGCCCGCATCGCATTACGCGGCACCACCATGTCAATCAGCCCATGTTCCTGCAGAAATTCTGACCGCTGAAAACCGGCTGGCAAATCCTGCTGCGTCGTCTCTTTGATCACCCGTGGTCCCGCAAATCCAATCAACGCCTCCGGTTCCGCCACAATCAAATCGCCCAGCGTAGCAAAGCTCGCCATCACGCCTGCCATCGTCGGGTGCGTTAAAATTGGTATAAACGGTAGCCCCGCCTCCGCATGCCGCGCCAGCGCAGCGCTCGTCTTAGCCATCTGCATCAAACTCAACAACCCCTCATACATCCGCGCACCGCCCGAAGCACACACCAACAACACCGGCCGCCCTTCCGCTGTGCACCGCTCAATCAATACCGTAATGCGCTCACCCACCACGCTACCCATACTCGCACCCAAAAACGAAAAATCCATCACGCCCAGACCAATCGGCCGACCCTCCAGCGTACAGCCCCCTACCGTTACCGCATCGCTATACCCCGACTTCTTCTGATTCGCCTCCAACTTATCAGTATAGGACTGGCGCCCTGTGAAACCCAACGTATCCACCGACGAAATAGTTCCAGCCCACTCCTCAAACGACCCCGCATCCGACAGCAACTCAATCCGCTTATCCCGCGGCAGGTTAAAATGATGACCGCACTTCGTGCACACTTCCAGATTCGCCGTGACCTCTTCTTTATATACAATCTCACCACACGAAGGACACTTCACCCACAAGCCATCCGGCACATCACGCTTCTTTACCTGAATCGTCGTATACTGCTGTTTTTTTCCAAACAATGCCATCTTCTCATCCTTCCTTACCCACGCGCCACACTCACCGCATACACTGCCGCAGCACCCGCACGGCGCAACGCCTCAGCACATGCAAACATTGTCGCGCCCGTCGTTATCACATCGTCCACCAACAACAGCGACCGATCACGAACCCAATCAACGCGATGCACATCAAACGCTCCCGAAACGTTACTCATCCGTTCCTCCGCTGTCAAATGTGTTTGCGTAAGCGTCGGCACCCGCCGCCGCACAGCTCGCCCAACATATGCAAGTTCCAGTCGCTTCGCCAACCCGCTACCCAATAATGCTGCCTGATTAAATCCACGCTCTCGCCTCCGCAACCCATGCAACGGAACCGGCACCACAGCATCCAATTTAATCCCCGTAAATTCTGCTCCCACCAGTCCTGCCAGCATCTCCACCAAATCCGGCACGAGCCACAACCCCCGCCGATACTTCAGCGTCTGAATCATTTCACTCATCACCCCCTCATATCGCGTCACCGACCGCGCCCGCTCATATCCCCCTTCGCGTCCTGCGCAAAAATAACAGACAAAATCATGCTCCACCGCCCCCGCAACCGGATCGCCACACCGTGCGCAAAATGGCGGCTCAACCAATGTTAACGATCCCCAGCACGCCCGACACAAAAAACGAAACGCCTCCGGTTGTTCAGTACCGCACCCCAAACAACTTCGCGGACACACCCACTGCCAAATCCCCTTCCAACGACTACTCACGCCCCCGCGCCTCAATCCAATTCGGTTGCAAAACCGCCAGCTCCGAAGCCATAATCCGATACACCAACCCCTCCATCACAACATCCTGTTCCAATAGTGGCTCCAGCTGCTCCGCTCGCCCTCGCACCAAACAAACTACCCTATCCTCCTCAGCAACCAACTGATACAATCCCGGATTCGCCCGCAGCAAGCGCCCAACGAAACGCCCTGCAACCCCCTGCTCAACAGTATCATCCAACGTCAAAGACAACACCGGCAGTATCTCCTCGCCCTCGACAACAGACGACACAGGCTCCAACTCCTCATCAATCAAAACCCGCTCGATAAACGACTCACTAATCCACACAAGACTTCCCTCCGGCGGCACCACTTGCACCCACTCATGGAACCGGTCTCGTTCAACCAACACATCCCCTGCCTCTACCACCGCCAGCACAGCATAATTACGGTTTGGCCCCGACCGCACATTCAATCGCTTCGGAACCACCACCCCATTCGTCAAAAACTCCGCCGCCACCCACGCATCCAGATACGCCGGAGCTTCCACCGCCACCCAGCCATTCGTCCGGTCCATCTCCTGCAACAAATCTCCCCGCATCGCCCGATCCAACAACGCACCGTCGATCGATGGCGCCGCGCGTAGACTCACTCGATCCCCCGTCACCCGCACCTCATTCGCAGCCGCCACAGCACTCATCATCATTGCCAACAATAGTATCCCATATCTCATCATAACCTCTCTTCACTCAATCCAAACAACCGCCGTGCATTCGTCCGTGTCAACGCCGCCAGCGCCTCCACCGAACAATCCCGTAGTTCCGCCAATCGCACTCCCGTATGCCCAACAAAAGCCGGGGTATTCTCCTTACCCCGCTCCGGCACCGGCGCCAAATACGGCGCATCCGTCTCCACCAACAACCGGTCATCCGGCACATAGGGCACCACCGCACGCAACGCCTCCGCATTCGCAAACGTCACGATGCCACTAAAGCTGATCATAAATCCCAAATCCAGCAACGCACCCGCACATCCCCGATCCAACGTAAAACAGTGCAGCACCCCCGGCAACTTCCCCCGCTCCCGCACATACGCACCCAACATCGCCAGCGTATCCTCATCGGCCGCCCGCGAATGCACAATAACCGGTTTTTCATATGTCACCGCCAACGACAAATTCAACTCAAACAACGCCCGCTGCGCCTCCCGGTTTCCATCCCCATGAAAATAATCCAACCCCGTCTCCCCCACCGCACGCACCAACGGCTCTGCCACTTGCGCTTCCAAAGCCTCCCCATCATACGCCTCATCCGCCAAATCCCGATCAAATCCCGCGCTCGCAAAAATCCGCTCCCCGTGCGCCGCCGCCAATCGCCGCGAGCACTCATTTGCCTCCACCGACCCCCCCACCGCCAACATCTCATGCACCCCCGCCGTAGCCGTCCGCTGCAGCAAAAGATCCAACTCTCCCCGCTCTACAAACCGATCAAAATGCACATGACTGTCAAACCACATACCTGCAATAAAACGGAACCGCCCCATCCTATGCGAGAATTAAAGCCCACGAACTCTATTTCCAACATGCATTTTTAACGAATAAACCCTTGAAGCCCCGCCCTAACCTCGGCATATTGCGCGCCTTACACGTGAATTGCGTTCATCCAAGAGGCAGAAAAATGGCAAGAGAATACAAACTAGACAAGGTACGTAACTTCGGCATCATGGCACACATCGATACCGGCAAAACCACCGTATCCGAACGCATACTCTACTATACCGGCCGCTCGCACAAAATCGGTGAAGTGCACGATGGTGCTGCCACCATGGACTGGATGGAACAGGAACAAGAACGCGGTATCACCATCACCTCCGCCGCCACCACCTGTGTCTGGAAAGACCATATGCTCTCCTTGATTGACACCCCCGGCCACGTAGACTTCACCATGGAAGTAGAACGTGCACTCCGCGTACTCGATGGCGCCATCGCTCTCTACTGCGCCGTCGGCGGCGTACAGCCTCAATCCGAAACTGTATGGCGCCAATCTGAACGCTATAAAGTGCCCAAGATTGCTTTCGTCAACAAAATGGACCGTATCGGCGCCGACTTCTACGCCGTAATCGAAAACATCCAAGACATGCTTGGCGCTAACCCCGTACCCGTCACCATCCCCATCGGTGCTTCCGAAGATTTCATCGGCATCATCGACCTCATCAGCATGAAAGCCCTCATCTTTAAAGACGAAGTTATGGGCGCCGAGTGGGACGAAACCGACATCCCCGCCGAACTAGCCGACACCGCTGCCGAATGGCGCAACAACCTCGTCGAAAAATGCGCCGAGCAAGACGAAGCCCTCATGGAGAAATATTTCGAAGATGGCGACCTAACCGAAGACGAACTCTGGGCCTCACTCCGTAAAGCCACCTGCAACCGAGATTTTGTTCCCGTATACTGCGGATCAGCCTACAAAAACAAAGGTGTACAGCAACTACTAGACGGCGTTAACCGCCTGCTGCCCGCCCCCAACGAAATTCCCCCTATCGTCTGTAGCGATAACGAAGAGAATACCCGCGAAGTGAAAGACGATGCACCTCTCTCCGGTCTCGCCTTCAAAATCATGTCCGACAAACACATGGGCAAACTCACCTACATCAGAATTTATTCCGGCAGCCTCGAATCTGGCTCCACCATCTGGAACGCCACACAAGGCCGCAAACAGCGCGTAGGTCGTCTTCTGCGCATGCACTCCAACCGGCAGGAAGCCATCGACTCCGCCCACGCCGGAGACATCGTCGCCGTCGTCGGTCTCGGCGAGACCAAAACCGGTGACACCATCTGCACACAGGATAACCCCATCATTCTCGAAAGCATGGACTTCCCTGATCCCGTAATCAGCATCTCCATTAAACCCGAATCAAACGCCGACAACGAAAAACTCGGCGAAGCCCTTCACCGCCTCGCCGATGAAGACCCCACCTTCACCGTCTCCTTCGATCAGGAAACCAACGAAACCATCATCTCCGGTATGGGCGAACTTCACTTAGAAATCATCGTTGACCGCCTCAAGCGTGAATTCGGCGTTGTTGCCGAAGTAGGGCGTCCCGAAGTGGCCTACCGCGAAACCGCCACCGCTCCTTCCGACGGCTCATACAAACACGCCAAGCAGTCCGGCGGACGCGGTCAATACGGACACGTCGTCATGTCTCTTGAGCCCCAGCAACCCGGCGAAGGTTTTGAATTTGTTAACGAAATTACCGGCGGTCGTATTCCACAAGAATACATTCCCTCCTGCGAAAAAGGTGTCGTACAGGCTCTCGAAGCAGGCCCCTATGCTGGCTATCCCGTCGTCGACATGCGCGTTCGCCTGACCGACGGCTCCTACCACGACGTCGACTCCTCCGACTTCGCTTTCCAAATCGCTGCACGTCAAGGCTTCAAAGAGCTCTTCATGAAAGGCAAGCCCCAGCTGCTTGAGCCCATCATGAAACTCGAAGTCACCACCCCCGACGAATACATGGGCGCCGTCAACGGCACGATCGCCCAGCGTCGCGGACGAGTGGACTCCATGGACGAACGCGGCGGAAACAAGATTGTCCGCGGCTTTGTGCCACTAAGTGAAATGTTCGGATATTCCAATACGCTGCGCTCCCTCACCCAAGGACGCGCCAGCTTCTCCATGGAGTTCGAACACTACGAGGCGGTCCCCTCTAATATCGCCTCAGAAGTGGTAACCAAACGCCGTGAAGAGGGCAAAATCAAATAAAAAACGAATCCCCACCGATTCGTTTTTTGGCCGCTCCCCCCCGAGCGGCTTTTTTTTATCTACAGCTCACTACTATGATTTTCCATTCCCCTTGCGTAAGGCAGCCCACCTGCATACGATAACCATCATGAATGCATTTTTACTCATCGCCCACGGAAGCCGCCGCGCCGCCTCAAACGACGAAGTGCGCGCCCTCGCCCAACGTATTGCCGACCAAGCTGACGGTCAATTTGATCAACTCGCCTGCTGCTTCCTTGAGCTCGCTGAGCCCCTCATCCCCGACGCCATCGCCCAACTCGTCGAAGCAGGCGCCCGGCAAATCACCGTCTTTCCATACTTCCTCGCTGTCGGCGCTCATGTAGCCGAAGACATTCCCGAAGCCATCGAAGCCGCTCGCGAACGCCATCCGGAAATCACGTTTAACGTATTGCCGCATCTCGGTGAGCTTTCCGCCATGCCTCGCTTAATTTTACAACAGCTAGACAACTGATTTCTCGGTTGACTTGTTCCACCCCATCCCCTACGTTCCATCCCCTTTAGACAACCCATAAAGCTTTTGAGGGGGTGAATACGATATGCCACAAGAAACATGTGAAGTGAAGGTACGCCGCGGCGAAAACGTCGACCGCGCATTGCGTCGCCTCAAAAAAGCACTCGATAAAGAAGGTATCTTAAAAACAATGCGCTCCAACCGCTACTATGAGAAACCAAGCGAAAAGCGCAAACGCATCGCCAACTCACGGCGCACCCGTCGATAATCAAGACGGTGTCTGAAAAAGCTCCCGACTGGGAGCTTTTTTTATACTGCTGGATATTTTTTCATCAATGAAAGATTCTCATTAATCTCTTCCACCGAACGCATACCCAGTGTCAGCGCATCCTGCACACCGCACTCCTGCGCAAACTTCATACAAGCATCTCGTTTACCGACCAACTTGCCCGCACCATACACCTTCATACCAATCACAAACTGCCCGTTCTTTCTCGAACGCCGCAACACTCGTAGCACCTCTTCCGCTGTTCCATCACACCGCACGCCTTCCTGATTAATCCGCGCCAGCAAAACCTCTACCCACGAACAATCCGCTGCTGTCTCCATCGCCCCGTAGTTATGACATGAACAACCCAATGTTTTGATTAAACCCTTCTCTTTATACTCAGAGAAAACATCCATATACGGCTGCATCTCCTCCACCCAGTCCGGATTCGTTAAACAGTGTAGGAGCAAGATATCAATATAGTCCGTATTCAACTCACGCCGATAGCGGTCAAATGACTTTCGGGCAAACGCTTCACGCTCCTTCACCGGAACCGATAACAATCCACCCTTCTTATTTTGAGCGTTAAAAGCAAACTTGGTCATCAACGAAACTTTTTCTCGCGGTATGTCCTGTAACGCTACTCGGCAATATTGATGCGTTCCATATGCATCTGCCATATCTATAAACGTAAGTCCACGTTCATACGCGCGGTGAAACATGGCCACCGCCTCCTCATCACTCATTTCACGTTTCCGTTTCGGATTATTCTTCGCCCAGCCCGACTGCTTCGTCAGTCCTCCAATCGTGCTGGTTCCAAAACCCAGCCGCGTCATCTTCACAGCACCACCCGCCAGCGTCACCTGCGGCAACTCCTGTTTTGACTCTCCAAAGGTCGGCCCAACTACTGCCGCCGCACCCGCAACCGGACCTAAAAAATGCCTACGATCAATTTTCATGACTAGTCTCCATTAACCACATCAACACTTTACTCATATTTGCAAAGAGGTCAACCACTCCAAAAGACCAGCCACAGCCACTCGCCTCCCAGCAGCCATACCACCGCACCCGCACTAAGATACGGACCAAACGGAATCGCCTCCGCCGCCGACCGCTTACCGATCAAAAGCAACGGAATCGTCACGAACACCCCTACTGCAGCACCACAAAACACCACAAACAGAACCGCCTCCCAGCCCAGAAACGCACCAATACCCCCCAACAGCTTCACATCTCCCAACCCCATCGCATCACGCTTCAGAATCATCTTACCGACCCACCCTACACCCCACAACAATCCCGCACCCGCACCTGTACCCAACAGACTTTCCTGCAACCCCGCAACCGCTGTCCCCACACCATGTATCGAGGGCATAAAAGCACTAAAAAGCACCCCAGCAACCACCGCCCCCAGACTGCACACATCTGGAATCCACTGCTCATCCAGATCAACCACACTGCCTACAAACAGTAGCGAAACTAAAACCCCATACGGCAACAACATCCATGAATAAGGAAAAAGCCCACCCAACAAAACAAATAAAAACCCGCATACTAACTCCGCCACCGGATACCGCCACCCAATGCCCGTGCCGCAATGCCGACAACGCCCACGCAGCAACAACCAGCTCAGCAACGGAACCGCATCATAACTTCGAACCGCCGTCATACAAACCGGGCAGTGAGATCGTGGCCATACTACCGACTCACCCTTCGGAAGCCGCACCGCACACAAATGCAAAAAACTACCCCAGCAGCAACCCAGCAACAACAACCCCGGCAACGAATACGCCCACGCCATCATGTGGCTGTGCCATACACCGCCTGCTCCAAGGCGCCTCTCATCGCCTCCACATCTGGCTCTACTCCCGTCCAGATCGAAAAGGCTCTCGCTCCCTGATGAAGCAACATCCCCAGCCCATTCGCAACCGATGCTCCCGCCTCTCGAGCCGTCGTCAAGAATGCTGTCTCCGGATACATGTAGATCAAATCAAATACCCGCTGGTTATCGTGAAACGCATCACCCGATAACAATGAGGCATCCTCCCGCTTCATCCCCACGGGTGACGCCTGTACCACCACATCACAACTCCGACACGCTTCTACCTGCTCTGCCACATGAGCCACCTGCTCCACCAAAACATCCGACGCCTGCTCACGAATCTCCGCCGCTAATCGCGTCATCCGCTCTTCATCCAGATCTGCCAGCACAATCGAAGCCGCTCCTTCACGCGCCGCCAACAAAGCCGTCGCCCGTCCCGCACCTCCGCAACCTAATAGAAAAATCCGATCGCCCTGCACCTGCCGTCCAAACGACTCCTGCAACGCCGTCATAAAGCCATACCCATCCGTATTATGCCCCACCAGACCCTGCTCAGTGAATGCCACCGTATTCGCCGCTCCAACCAGTCGTGCACTCTCATCCAACAGCTCCAGCCCTCGAAACGCAACTTCCTTATGCGGCACCGTCAAATTCACCCCCGCAAAGCCCATTTCCGCCATCGCCGGTAATACGTCCATCAATCGTTCCGGCACCACATCCAGCGCCAGATAAATCCCATCAAAACCCAGCGCCTCCATCGAAGCATTGTGCATCACCGGCGAAAGCGAGTGTCCAATCGGGTGCCCCAGCACCGCAAACGGTTTGGTATGCCCACTCAATCCACGCATTAGTCCGCCACCGCAATTCGGTTAAGACCCGCCACAATTGCCCGTACCGCCGCCTGGTCTATATTTGAATCGAGCCCCGCACCATACAGGACCCGACCATCCGTAAGTTTAATCGGAACAAATGCCAACGCCTGCGCGTTCGCCCCCTTATCTACCGCCTGTTCATGATAATCATCCACCATAAACTCTATCTCAATCGCCTCCCTGACCGCCGTAACAAATGCCGATATCGGACCGTTACCATCCGCCTTCAATATCTGCAGTTCACCCGCAACTTGCAGATGCACTTCCCCATGAATAAATGTCGGGTCCTCATCATCCGGACGCGGCCAATACGCCAGCAACTCAAAAGGCCCATTAGGCGCCACAAACTGCGCCTCAAAAACCGCATGCACCTCTTCTGCGCTGATCTCCCGCCCCACCGACTCACTAAACTGCTGAACCGCCATACCCAGTTCCGGTTGCATCGCTTTCGGCACCTCAATGCCATAATCCTGCTGTAGCACCCACGCCACACCACCCTTGCCCGACTGCGAATTAATCCGAATCAACCGCTCAAACTTCCGACCCAAATCCGCCGGATCGATATGCAAATACGGCACCTTCCAGCCCATCCCAAAAACCGAAGGCGCCTCATCCAACCGATTCATGCCTTTGTTAATCGCATCCTGATGAGAACCCGAAAATGCCGTAAACGCATAACTCCCCGCATACGGTTGCCGATAATAAATCGGCATCCCCGTCAGCCGCTCCACCGTCTCCGCCACACGCGGCAGATCTGAAAAATCAATCCCCGTCTCAATCCCCCGTGCATGTAAATTATTAATACAGGTCGAAAGATCCACATTACCCGTCCGCTCTCCGTGCCCAAACAGCGTTCCCTCCACCCGATCCGCACCCGCCATCAAAGCCAGCTCCGTCGCCGCCACGGCCATGCCTTGATCATTATGCACATGCAACGAAACCGTAATCGACTCCCGCTGCTTCACCTCGCGGCAAAACAACTCAATCATATCTGCATACTGATTCGGCGGACGCCGCTCCACCGTCGCCGGTAAATTAAAAATGATCGGCTTCTCCGGCGTCGCCCGACCCCACGCCTCAAACACCGCATTGCACAACTCCACCGAAAACGAAACCGCCGTATCCGTAAATTCCTCCGGCGAAAATTCATACCGAATATCTGATTCTGGCATCGCTTCCGCCAAGGTGCGAATCTGCTCTGTCGCCGACACCGCCGTCTCGATCAACTGCGCCGGCTCCATACCAAACACCTGCTTCATGTGCAGATCCGACGGCGCAATATACGCATGCACAATCCCCTGCTTACACCCCTTAAACGCCTCTAACGTCCGCTCGATCAAATGCGGGCGCATCTGCGTAAGCCCCATCACAAACACATCCTCCGGAATCCGATCCTCCTCAATCAATGTCCGAAAAAAGTCAAACTCATCCTGACTAGCAGACGGAAAACCAATCTCAATCTGCTTAAAGCCCATCGCACAGAGCATCTCAAAATACTCCAACTTCTGCTCCGGACTCAACGGATCCGGCAACGCCTGATTCCCATCCCGCAAATCCACCGAACACCACTGCGGCGCCCGATCCAGCACCACCGACGGCCACGTCCGATCCATCAACGCAATCGGTTCAGGAATTTGATATTTTGGTGATTCTTTCATGTAGCTGAAAACATAAACCATGCTTCACACGGTTCCAACCTCAATTTTGCACACCCGAAATCTTTCGCCTCAACCCGCAGGCAGCAAAGCCGAAAAGAACCGTAGCGTATCCCGCAAATGTACCTGCCAATAAGGCCACTCATGCCCAGCCTTCACTGACGTAACACCCTCACCCACCTCAAGCACCACCCCCGCACCCTCATGGCCCAGCACCACCCGACGACCCCAGAACAGCGAATCCCAATCCGTATGGCACACCCCCGAAGCCCTCAGCTCCAACAACACCTCATCCGGACCCGGCGCCTGCACCACCACAGGCTCAATTGAGAATCCACCCTTGCCATCTCCCACCGCCGCGCGCGCATCAATCATCAGAATATCCTCAAACCTGAGCTCTTGGATAGGACCCCAACACCGTCATCAACGTACAGTGCTCCTGCAGCTCATCCAGTGCCTTTGACACCGCTGCATCCGACGCATGGCCCTCGATATCCACAAAGAAATAGTACTCCCACGCTTTGTTTCGGCTCGGCCGTGATTCAATCTTACTCAAATTAATCGCATCCGACTTAAAGACCGATAATGCCTCATGCAATGCCCCCACCGCATGCTTCACACCAAACACCACCGACGTCTTATCCTCGCCCGTCGCCGCACTATAATTCTGACCAATCACCAAAAAACGCGTCGTATTTCCCTGCATATCCTGAATGCCACTCGCCAGCACCTCAATACCATACATATCCGCAGCCAACGCACTCGCAATCGCCGCCGCCCCCTCCGTATCCATAGCCAACTGTACCGCCTTCGTCGTACTCTCCACCGGCGATAGCTCCACATCAGGCATATGACGCTGCAACCAACCCCGACACTGCCCAAAAACCTCCTGCTTACTATAAATCACCCGCACCTCTTCTCGCGGTTGATGCGAAAGCAACGTCAGTGAAATCGGCAGATAGATCTCCGCACAAATCTTCAAATTCGTCGTCGCGAACTGATCAAACGTATGCGTAACCGCCCCCTCTGTCGAATTCTCAATCGGCACCACGCCATAATCCGCCGAACGGCTCTGCACCCGATCAAACACCTCGCTAATCGTGCTCGAAGCCACATACTCCACACTAGCCCCGAACTTGCTGCGTGCCGCCTGATGCGTAAACGTCGCCTCCGGTCCCAAATAAGCAATTTTCATCTCCGTCTCTAGCGCCAGCGCCGCCGACATAATCTCACGATAAATCGCATGCGCCGAACTCTGCGGCAAAGGCCCCTCGTTCAACCGCTCAATTTTCTCAAACACCGCCCGCTCCCGCGAGGGCACATAAATCTCTCCCCCGCTCTCTTTCTTCGACTCTCCAATCGCCTGCACCACCCGAATCCGCTCGTTCAGCAGTCGTACAATCTGCTCATCCAGCCCATCAATCTGTTTACGCAACTCATCTAAACTCATACCTCACCTCCCTTGTCCTCAGCAACCACCTCATCCAGCTGCGCCTCTACTGCCGGTAGCGGCTCCGTCTGCTTCTTCTCCTTCACCGGCATCGCCCGCCTCAACTCCTGTGAACCCGGCAGCTCCTCAATCGTATTGATCCCAAAGTGCTCCAGAAACTTCTGCGTTGTTCCAAATAACCACGGTCGTCCCGGCAGCTCACTGCGCCGCACCACACGCACCAACTGCATCTCGATCAGCTTCCGCAACACTGCATCCACCGACACCCCACGCACCTCCTCAATCTCCGAACGCAAACACGGCTGCCGATACGCCACAATCGCCAACGTCTCCAACGCCGGCTTCGACAACCGCACCGTCTGATTCTTCTCCAGCAATGAACGCACAAACGGTCCACACATCACTGTATTCTGTAACCGCCAACCCCCAGCAACTCGCGCCACCTCGAGGCCTGTTTTCATCCGCTTCAGCTCCACCTGCAACGCCTCAACCGCCCCCTCCACCTGCTCTTCATCCACCTTTGCATACTGCTCATACGGCCCCTTCAGCGCCGAACCCGTATCCACCATCGCCTTGCGTAACTGCTTCACACTCAGCGGCTCCTTTGCCGCAAAAAGCAACGAGCCAACAATCTGCTTCAGTTCCGGCAACACCTCAACTTCTTCACTCATCCGACACTCCTATCTCCTCCACCTGCTGCTCCTTCGCACCAGGATGTCTCGCCTCCACCACAATCTGCCCGAACACCCCCTCCTGCACCGCCGCGATTCGGTTCAACTTCATCAGCTCCAGCACCGCCAAAAACGTACAGACAATCTCCTGCCGCGAAACCATACCCCCAAACAGATCCGTTATACTCAGCCGCTTCGCCACCTTCAGCGTCTCCGTAATATAACTCACCTTCTCCCCCACCGTATACTCCTCCGCAAAAATCTCCTGCAGACTCTCCTCCTCCACCCGACCCAGCGCATCGTTCAACGCCGTAATCAGATCAAAGATACTCGCATCCTTCAGGTCCACCTCCGGCGCCGCTCCCAGCTCCACAAACCCACTCTCCCGCGAAAAAACATTCTCCATCTGCTCTTCGAGCCCCTCCAGATGATCCGCCGCATCCTTAAACTTCTTATACTCCACCAGCTGCCGCACTAAATCCCACCGCGGATCCTCCTCCTCTTCCTCCGCTTCGCTCCGTTCCTCCACCGGCAACAGCATCCGACTCTTGATCAGCATCAGCGTCGCCGACATCACGATAAAATCACCCGCAATGTTCAAATCCAACACCTTCATCAAATTCAGATACTCCAAATACTGATCCGTAATCCGACCAATCGGAATATCATGAATATCCACCTCCTCCTTCTTAATCAGATAGAGCAACAGATCCAACGGCCCCTCAAACACCTCCAACGAAACCGGATACGCTTCCTGCACCAACTCCAACTGACTGCGGTTCAACTGACTCATACCAGCCCCACCGCTTCCCGCGCACGACCCAGCACATCCGCCGCCACCGCCGACGCGCGCTTCGCACCCGCCCGCAACACATCCTCCACAAAATCAGGATCCTGCTCCAGCGCCACCCGCCGCTCCCGCATCGGCTCAAAATACGCCTCCATCAACTCCCACAATGCCGTCTTCGCATGCCCATAGCCCATACCCCCCGCCCGATACCGCTCCGCCAACTCCGCCTGCTGCTCCTCATTCGCAAACAGCTTATAGAGCGCAAATACATTACAGCTCTCCGGATCCTTCACATCCTCCAACTCCTTACTATCCGTCACCACCTTCATAATCCGCTTCTTCAACGGCTTCCCCGAACCAAAAATCTCAATCGTATTGTTATACGACTTCGACATCTTCTGCCCATCAATCCCCGGCACCACCGCCACCGTCTCCTGAATCGACGGCTCCGGCAACACAAACACCTCCGCCCCAAACGTATGATTAAACCGCGTCGCCAAATCCCGCGTCACCTCCACATGCTGCTTCTGATCCCGCCCCACCGGCACCACCGTCGCATTCACCGCCAAAATATCCGCCGCCATCAACACCGGATAAGCAAACAGTCCATGCGATGCCGCAATTCCCTTCGCCGTCTTATCCTTAAACGAATGGCAACGCTCCAGCAATCCCATCGGCGTCAACACCGACAACAGCCACGCCAACTCATGCACCTCCGGCACATCACTCTGCCGATAAAACGCCGTCCGCTCCGGATCAATTCCACACGCCAAAAAATCCAGCGCCACATCCCGCGTCATCTCCCGTAACAACGGCCCCTCATGCACCGAAGTCAACGCATGATAATTCGCAATAAACAGAAACGCCTCCCCCCGCTCCTGCAACTCAATCGCCGGCTTCATCATCCCAAAATAATTGCCAATATGTAACGTACCCGAAGGCTGCACACCCGAAAGAACCCGCATCTAACACACTCCCATATTCAAAATTCAACCCTCAAACTACCCTCTTCCGCCATCCGACACAAACCCTAAGCCAACTCCCCGCACACCTCGTATTCGCCCGGCTCCTCAAACCGATAGACCGCCGCCCCCCGATCCACCATCCGATACCCCCGCATTCGCACCGTCTCCGCAATCGCCGTATCCACCAGCTCCTCCGCACACAGCACCACCCGCTCAAAACCCTCATTCTCAAACCGGCCCCGCACCCGCACGCACGCCCCCGGAACCGCCTCAATAACCAACCCCGAATGCCCACGCAGCTCGACCCCCTCCAACCGAACATCCGCTCCGTCCACAATCAGCGTCGCCTCATCCGAAATCACACCCCCCTGTACCTTCTCACGCACCTCACTCAACCGCATCGCAAACGACGGACACAACACCACCCGCGGTCCCGGTATAAATGAAACCTCCTGCACCGACACAGCCTCCGCCTCCTCAACCCGCATACCCGCCGAACGTAATCGCACCCTTCCCGCCCCATAGAAATCCGCCTCTGCCGTCGCTGCCGACTCCGCCGGACCACCCGAACGCTGCTTCGCCGCCGCATCCGCCACCTGATTCTTATTCGCCGAAAAACACCATGACCGATCAAACACCGCCACCCCCACCCGCTGCTCAGCCCTAAACAGCTTCGGTAGATCCTGCATCATCGTCTCCAGTCGCGTCGGCTTCTTAAACACCCGCCGCTCCTCATCCGCAAATTTTGGATTCACAAACTCCGCAATAATTCCCTCTGTCTCCTCCAGAATTTCAACATACGCCTCCATCCCAATCACCAGCACATTAATATTGCCCGGAAATAGCGAAAAACCCTCCGCATTCGCCACATCTCCCTCTGGACTCACCGTTGCCCGCAACAACGGATCCAGCTGATTGTACTCCACGTTTAACGTCATCGACTCCGCCCCCCGTACCAGCTTCGCCAATCCCCCAACCGCTTCCCCCGGAATCCGGTTCACCGCCAACGACATAAAATCATACCCCTGGTCTACCGCCACCCCCAGCGCCGCCGGCACCGCATTAAATACCTGCCCATTCGTATCCTGAATAAACACCAGTCGTCGAATCCCCTCCGCATACAACCGCTTCGCCAATCCCGTCGTATGCAGCAGCATATGCACATCTCCATGCCCATGCGGCTTCATCAACAACTCATATGCCTCCCCCAGCGCCAGCCGCCCCTCATGGTCCGCCACCGCCGGCACCAACTCCTGCCGCACTACATGTACCTGCTCAGCCTCCAATCCAAAATAATCATTCGCCTCCAACGAAGTCCGCGTCTTCTCATCCGTATCCGCAGAAACCATAATCACAAACGGCACCCGCCCTCCTGTCTCCATCCGCGCCTCCATCGCCAGAATCGCCTCCGCATACAGCTTCAGATACGGCGTCCCCCGCACCGACTCCACCGGAATATCCACCTTAATCCCCCCAAAGCCCAATCGCTCACCCAATCCCCCCGCCACCAATACAACTCCTGCCCGGTCAAACTGCTCCGCCCCCAACGCCTCCATCCGATCATACAATTCATCAAAAGCCGTCACATCCACCCGATCCGGCTGCTCCGGCACAAACCCCTCAAACGGATTCTCCCCCGCCCGCGCCACCGCCAACAACCGACGGCTATTCTCAATATACCCGCACACGCCCCCCGGATAATTTCGCTCCACCCCCTCCAGCTTCTCTAACAACGTCTCCTTCAACGCATCCGAAACACCCCGCTCCTCCCACCCCTCAAACAGATGCGCCTGACCCGCCTCCACCAGCCGCGCCACCAACGCACACCGCTCCCCCGACCAATCCAGCCAATGACTCTTCAACCCCGAAAACGCAACCCCATCCAACCAATCTACCTGCATACCAAATCCCCTAAAGTTTAAAGATCTACTATGCAAATCAACCGCTTTTCATACCACCAAAATCGATTCAAATTCTCACCAATTCAACACAATCTATAAGAACTGTGAGCCTACTCCTCTTCATATCAACTCCCACTAAACCACAAAACCACCACAACTTCACCAAACACAACAACTCCTCAAAAAAAGTCCACCCGCAACCAAGGATTGATTCCCCGCTCTCCCTATCCTAAAATACAACCATGAATCAAAAAGAGCGAATCAACAACCTCCGCCGTTCCCTCGAACGTCACAACCATCTCTACTACATCGAAGCTCGGCCCGAGATTTCCGACCGCGAATACGACGCGCTCCTCGCCGAACTCCAAACCCTCGAAGACGCCCACCCCCAATGGACCGATCCCAGCTCCCCCACCCAACGCGTCGGCGGCGAGCCTCTCAGCCACTTCAACACCGTTGCCCACACCCTCCCCATGCGCAGCCTCGCCAACACCTACTCCAAACAAGAGCTCCTCGACTTTGACCAGCGCACCCGCAAGCTCCTCCCCCAAACCCCCATCGATTATATCGTCGAGCCCAAAATTGACGGCGTCGCCATCTCCCTCCGCTACGAAAACGGTCAGCTCATCCACGCCCTTACCCGCGGCGACGGCACCGCTGGAGACGACGTCACCACCAACATCCGCACCATCCGCTCCATCCCCCTCCGCCTTCAAACCGACACACCCCCCGCCGTACTCGAAGTCCGAGGCGAAATCTACCTCGACCGCAACGGCTTCCAAACCCTCAACCAGCAGCGCCAAGAAGCCGGACTCGAACCCTTCGCCAACCCCCGCAATGCCTGCGCCGGCTCCCTCAAACTGCTCGACCCCACCGAAGTCGCCAAGCGCCCCCTCGACGCCCTCTTCTACGGTACCGGTCAATGCGAAGGCATCCAATTCAACACCCACGAAGCACTCCTCGACCAACTCAAAAACCTCGGCCTGCGCACCACCCCTCAACGCTGGAAAGAGTCCGACCCTCAGCAACTCCTTAACACCCTCGACCAACTCGAAGCCCTTCGCCCCGAATTTCCTTTCGAAATGGATGGCGCCGTCATCAAAGTCAACCAGCGCGACCTCTACGAACGCCTCGGCTCCACCGCCAAAAGCCCCCGCTGGGCCGTCGCCTACAAATACGAACCCGAACAAGCCGAAACCACCTTGCTCGACATCACCATTCAAGTAGGCCGTACCGGTGTGCTAACGCCCGTCGCCGAGCTAGAACCTGTCCAACTTGCTGGCACCACCGTCAAACGCGCCACCCTGCACAATGAAGATGAAATCCGGCGCAAAGATATTCGAATTAGCGACCGCGTCATCATCGAAAAGGCTGGCGAAATCATTCCCGTTGTCCTCGCCACCGTCCCCGCCAAACGCCCCGCCGACACGCAGCCCTTTCAAATGCCCACCCACTGCCCCGAATGCCAAAGCCCCGTGGAGCGCCTCGAAGGCGAAGTAGCCCTCCGCTGCACCAACCTCCAATGCCCCGCTCAAGTCCGTAGTTGGATCGAACACTATGCCGCTCGCGGTGCCATGGATATCACCGGACTCGGCGAATCAATGGTCGAGCAACTCGTAGCCCGACAACTCATTCAAACCCCTGCCGATCTCTACCAATTAACCGCCGACGATCTGACAACACTAGAACGCACCGGCGAACGCTCCATCGCCAACCTACTCAACGGAATCGAAGCGAGCAAAACCCGCCCCTTCTCCAAACTACTCTTCGGCCTCGGCATCCGCCACGTTGGCAAAACCGCCGCCGAAACCCTCGCTAATGCCTTCTCCGATATCAATGCACTCATGCAAGCCACATCAGACGAACTCGAAGCGTTGCACGACATCGGCCCCATCGTCGCCACCTCCCTCACCACCTATTTTCAGAATCCCACCGCCCAGCACGTCATCGAACAGCTTCGCACCGCCGGCGTAACACTACACCGTGAAGAGACTACCGCCACAGCCACCGCACTCTCCGATAAAACATTTGTCCTCACCGGAACCCTGCCGACCCTAACCCGCGACCAAGCTGCCGACCGCATCAAAGCCCTTGGCGGAAAAGTCAGCTCCAGCGTCTCCAAAAAAACAACCTATCTCGTCGCCGGAGAGGCCGCTGGCTCCAAACTCACCAAAGCCCAGTCGCTTGGCGTTTCCATTCTTAGCGAAGATGAACTACTGACTCTGCTCGACGAATCAAGCACGACTTCCTCACCCGACAACGATCAACTCAATTTACTATAAGGAACCCCATGGTTTTAGATCAGCTCACTCACCACACGCTCTACCACTCCCTACACGCACGTTTTGCCACCGCATTTGACTTTCTCTTGCAACCCAACCTCGACCAACTCGAAACCGGCACTCACATGCTAGAAGAAGAAAAGCTAACAGCCATTGTAGCTCGCGAGCAGGGCCGAACGGTTTCCGCCGGAAAACTGGAAGCACACCAACGCTTTATCGACATTCAATATCTCATCAGCGGAAACGAATCTATCGGCTGGGCGCCCGCCCAAAACCTCACCCCCATCGTCCCCTACGATGCAACGCGCGATCTCATTTTTTTCAACGAACCGCCCCAGACAACCCTTCAGCTACGCCCCGCTGATTTCACTATTTTCTGGCCCGGCGATGCCCACCTGCCCCTCGTCGGAACAGGTTCCATCCACAAAATCATTCTTAAGGTATTGATTGAACCCTAATAGGTATGCCCCATCAAGAAGTTGAAACGAGCTTTACCCGTCTCACCACGCTCTTCGTGATAGGTAACCGGCCACGCATAATCTAATTGCAACGGGAATCCCGGCAGCTTTAAGCGCACGCCCACTCCATAGTTGTCGTTAAACATGGCCGGATCAAAATCCCACGAATCATAATTTACAAAGCCCCAGTCATAAAACACCGCACCGCGCACATTATTCCAAAGCGGTACCGTCAGCTCAGCTGAAGCAAACGCATACGAATTACCCCCGATCGAATCACGAATACTTCCCGTATAGGTCGCATCCACCTCGCTCTGTCGCGGACCCACTTCCCGATACTCATACCCGCGCAATGTATACGAACCGCCCAAAAATAGGCGGTCAAAAATGGGCACAAATTCGCTCTCACCAAACCGCTCAACCGACTCCACCTGCGCCCGCGTGGTAAAGACCATATCCCACACCAGTGGCGTATGCTGCGTCGACTTCAGCTCTACCCCATACAGATCCGTTTCACCCCCCAGAAAACTACCACTAAAATAGGGTTTTAATATCGAACGATTTCCCCGTGTCGCCCCAAAAAAACGATCCCGCGAATCATACGAAATCGAATAATCGATGCTACTTGCCAGCCGCTTACCCCGTTCATCCCAGAAAATCGAATTCGTATCCGCGACATTAAACACCTCAAACTGCTCAAAACTGTATCCCAACGAATGCCGCATATTCCGCGAAATAGGCTGCCCCAGCGAGAACCGGACTCCATCCGTCTTCTGATCATAAATATCTGAAAAATAACGCGACTCCCGATGATATAAATTTACCCCAAACGAAAGTTTCCGATCCAGAAACCACGGTTCCGTGAATGAAACTTCCAAATCATTTCGCCGCGTACCTAATTGCGCCCGCACCTGAAACTTCTGCCCCCCTCCAATCGGCGGCCACCGCCGCCAATCAAAATTACCCTGCGAAAGCTCCACAAAGCCCACCAGCGAATCCACACTCGAAAGCCCCACCCCCGCATTAAACTGTCCCGTAGGTTTCTCCCGCACCTTCACCAACACATCATACTCCTGCTCACGCTCCGTTGGTTCCGGCGAAACCGAAACGGTCTCAAAATAGTTCAAATTACGCAGCCGATTTTCCGACGCAAGCAACCGGCTCCGGTTATACTCCTCCCCCGGCAGCACCACTAGCTCTCGCCGGATCACCTCATCCCGCGTTCGCTCATTGCCCGTAATCTCCACGCGCGCGATGGTTCCCTTCTCGCCCTCTTCCACCACATACTCCACGCTCACCATGCCGCGCAGTGCATCCGTATCCGTCACCGCAGTTACTCCCGTACGAACAAAACCCCGGTTACCATAATACGCCCGGATCGCCTCCCGCCCCGCCTCAATCGCATCAAACGCCGCCACCTCTCCCGCACGCAGCATAATACGACTTTCTAGCAGCTCTTGCTCAAACGTCTTAGCACCCGTTACCGTAAACGACTCAATCTGATAACGCCGCCCCTCATCAATCACATACCGCAGCACCGCCCGTTTCGGCTCCTCCATCAACAGCTCTGCCTCCGCAATCTGCACATCCAGAAAGCCATTGTTCATATAAAGCGTTTTCAACGCATAATAATCTGCATCCTCAAACTCCGGATGATACCGCCCCGAATTGGTAAACAAACGCAGCCACCCCTTCTGCTTCTGCATCATAACCTTGCGCAGATCATCCGCTGAAATCGTATGGTTACCCACAAACTCAATCCGCTTGATGCCCACCTTCACACCCTCATCAATCTCCATTAGTAGATCCACCACGCCCAGCTCTCGATCCACCTCAGCCGACCAACTCACCCCTACATCCGGATACCAGAAATCACGATACGCCGCCCGAACATTCGCCACTGCCTGCTCAAAATCTGCATCATCAACCAATGTACCCAGCTCCAGCTCACTCTTCTCACGAACTTTTTTATTTCCCAGTTTATCCGCTCCCCGAATCTCAACCCGTCGCAACCGCTGCTTCGGTTCCACCTCATACATCACAACCAATCCCGATGGATCCATCAGCAACTGCGCATCCACATAACTAAAATGCCCCGAATCCCGCATTCGATCCACATCTACCCGAATCGCCTCAATCAACTCACGTTGCTCCGGCGCCACATCGCCCGCCGAGAAGGTCGTATACGCCTCAACCAACGAAATGTCATAAGCATGTCCCTGCGTATCTAAAATACGAATCTCCCGAATTATCGGCTCCTCCGCGGCCGCCCATCCCGCGCTCAACATTGCCAACAAAACCAACCCTTTTATCGTAACTTTACACTTCATCACTAAACTCATCCTCATCTTCATGCCGATCCTCAAACCGCGTAAACTCCCGCTGGAACGACATCCGTACCCGCCCCGTCGATCCATGCCGAAACTTTGCCACATCCACAATCGCCAAATTATCTGCATTCCGATCATCTCCCTGCTGATAATAACTCGGTCGATACAGCAACATCACCACATCCGCATCCTGCTCAATCGCACCTGAATCCCGCAAATCCGACAGTTTCGGCACATTATCTCCCCGCCCCTCCGTCGCCCGGCTCAACTGCGAAAGCACCATCACCGGCACGCCCAGCTCCTTCGCCATCGCCTTCACCGCACCCGATATAGCCATCGTCTCCCGCTGCCGTCCATCGCGTGCAAATTTGGAATAGTTCATCAACTGCAAATAGTCGATCACAATCAGCCCAATCCCATACCGATTTTTCATCCTTCGCGCCCGAGAACGCAACTCCACCGCTTCCAGTCCCGGCGTATCATCAATATAGATCTCTGCCCGCTCCAATGTATCTACCGCCCGCGTCAACCGCGCATGCTCATCCGCCGTCATGCGCCGCCCCCGCATCCGCTCCGAAGAGAGCTTTGCATGCGAAAACAACATCCGCTTCACCAACTGCTCACGCGACATCTCCAAACTAAATACTGCAACAGGAACCGGTGCCCCGTGCAGCCCAAGCGCCGCATTCTCTGCAATATTCAACGCCAGCGACGTTTTACCCATCGCCGGACGCGCCGCCAACACAATCATATCCGTGTTGTTCAGCCCCCCTAACTTCTCGTTCAACCCCATGTAGCCCGTCGTCACACCGGTCATCAACTGATTCGGATCCCGGTTCTCAATCTCCGTAAATGCCGAGCGAACCGACTCCTTCCACGCCGGAATCTCCTGCTCCCCCTGCCCACTCAATTCAAACAACGCCCCCTCGGCTTCACCAATCAGCAACGCGGTATCCTGATCCTCCCCATAGGCCGACTCAATCGTCTCCACCGACTTCTCAATCAAACGCCGCCGCAGAAACTTCTCCAGCACAATATCGCAATAATGCTCCACGTGCGCCGGCACCAGAGTACTATCCTGCAGCGCCACCAGATAATCATAGCCCCCCACCCGCTCCAGCGCATCACGCTCCTTCAACCACTGACCAATCGTCAATGCATCCATCGGAACATTCGCTTGGCTCATATCCACCAGCTGCTCAAATAGCAACTGATGCCGCCGATCATAAAATGACTCGACTCGCACCCGGCGCGCCAACGCCTTATCTATAGCCCCCGACGGATCGAGCAGAATCGAACCCAAAACCCCCCGCTCTGCCTCAGCACTATGCGGGGGAACACGAAGCGAGCCTGCCTCGCCCGGCATCATTGCTCTTCAACAATCTCAACCTTCAGAGTAGCATCCACTTCCGGATGCAGCCTCAACACCACATCAAAGCTACCCAACTCATGTAACGGCTGATGAAGCTTAAACTTCGATCGCTCAATCTCAAGGCCCTCTGCTGCCAGCTTCTCCGCCAGCTGCGGTGCACCCACCGAACCAAACATCTTCCCGTTTTCACCCACTTTCACAGCAATCGTACACGCCAACTCCGCTATCTTTTTCGCCAGCTCTTCTGCCGCACCTTTCGCCGCTTCCAGCTCAGCCAATCGCGCCAGCCGCTTCTTCTCAACCTGACGCCGACGACCTTCCGTCACCTCCGTCGCATACCCCTTCGGAAAAAGATAATTACGCGCATAACCATCCGCGACCTTAACCACATCTCCCTCAATCCCCAGGCCTTCAACCTGGTCCATCAACAAAACTTCAACCGCCATAAC
Source organism: uncultured Kiritimatiellaceae bacterium (assembly GCA_964014015.1). GTDB lineage: Bacteria > Verrucomicrobiota > Kiritimatiellia > Kiritimatiellales > Pontiellaceae > Pontiella. The sequence goes on along the minus strand of CAXGYR010000002.1, from coordinate 38,755 downwards.
CCATCTCCTAACGAACCAACCCCATCGTCCGCGCACGACGAATTGCTTTTTTCAACCGACGTTGCTGCTGCGCATTCGCACCTGTCAACCGACCCGGTAAAATCTTACCCCGATCTGTCATAAACTTCTTCAACAACTCCGCATCCTTATAGTCGAACGACGTAACACCCCGTAACAACTCCGGATCACTCTTATACTCATCATTATCTCTACGTGGCATATCAATACTCCTTATCCCTGTAACTCACCCTAAAAAGGCACATCATCGTCCGCCGGCGGCGGAACCGAAGGCGGCGGCACATCCAGCGGCTGTTCCGCCGAACCCGTCGACGCCCCACCTGTACCTCCACCCGAACTTAAAAACTGAACCCGCTCCGCGCGAACTCGCAGTTTACTGCGCTTCTCACCCTGCTGGCTCTCCCATTGATCAAACTGTAAGCGGCCCTCTACAAATACCGGCGAGCCCTTCTGCAAATACTCCGATGCCGTCTCCGCCTGCCGGCCCCACACCACCACATCCACAAAACAAGTCTGCTCAACCGTCTCACCCGACTTATTCTTAAAGCTCTCGTTCACCGCCATGCCCAGATCCGCAACCGCACTACCCGAAGGCGTATACCGCAACTCCGGATTACGCGTCAGATTACCCATTAGCATTACACGATTATAACTCGCCATCGCCTACGCCTCCGCAGCAGCCCCCGTCAACGACGCCGGATCCACCGCCGAAAAATGATGACGGAACACATTCGTGCTCAATTTCAACCGCGCTTTAAACGCATCCACTTGATCCCCAGGTAATGAAAAGACCAGCACCACATAATAGCCACTCTTCTCCTTTTTCATCGCCCGCGCAAACTGCTTCTTGCCCATCCGTGAGGATGAATCTAACGAACCACCCAGCTTCTCCAGCTCCTCCTTAACCCGTTCAATTGCCTGGTCCAAGCCAGTCTCATCCAACGCTTCCGGAAAAATAAACAATCCTTCATATACTTTGCTCAACGTCTTACTCCTTATCCTTCACCATCCAGCACGCAACCATTAAACCGGCTCATCGTCTTCTCTGCACCCGCCGAAAATAGACTTTCTACCGCATCCGCTGCCCGCTCGACAACCTTTTCCACTTTTAAATCCTCATCCGCCCGAAAGCGGCCCAACACAAAATCAATCATCTTCTGCTCCGCCGGCCGCGGGCCCACACCCACGCGCACCCGCGCTATATCCTCCGACTGCAACCAGTCAATCACCGAGCGCATCCCATTGTGCGTTCCCGCCGATCCCTTCTTTCGCACCTTCAACGCGCCCAGCGCAACCTCCACATCATCAAACACCACCACCACATTTTCCACGCCAATCTTCCACCGGCGCACCGCTTTCCAAACCGCTTCCCCGCTGCGGTTCATAAACGTTGTCGGCAACACCAACTGCGCCACCTCACCACCGCACAACGTCTCCGCCCGCCAACCGGGATAAAACCAACCCTTCTTCAACACCGCTGCTTGTCGCCTTGCCAGACACGTCACCACATCAAATCCGATATTGTGACGTGTATGTTGATACTCCGCACCCGGATTACCCAACCCAACAACCAACTTCAAAACACAATCTCCGCTACTCCTCGCTCGCCTTCTCGGTAATCACCTCCGGCTCGCCGCCCGCTTCAGCAGCTTCCTCCTCTTCATCCACCACCTTCGGCGCCGCCACCAATGCCACCATCGCATCCGTATCCGTCACCACCGTGATCGTATCGTCAACCACCACATCCGATACATGCACCGAATCACCGATATTCAACGCCGAGACATCCACATTCACCGTCTCCGGAAGATCTGCCGGCAAACACTCTACTAAAATTGCATGCAGAATGTGATCCAACAGTCCGCCCGCCTTCACACCTTCCGGCTCACCGACCAATTCCAAAGGAACCTCCACCTGCAACGTCTCATTCGCCGAAACCCGCTGCAAATCCACATGTACCAGAGCGCCTGTAACCGGATGATGCTGTACATCCTTGAGTAACACAGAAATCTTACCTTCGCCCTCCAGATCAATATCAATCAAAATGGTCTCCGACTGATGGTGATGCAACACCTGCTCCACCGCATGCGTCTCCACCTCAACCGCCATCGGCTCAGCGCCCGTTCCATAAATTACGCCAGGCAACCGACCCGCACCCCGCATCCGACGCGCCGCTGATGAACCTTCTAAACTCCGTTTTTTGACACTTAACTGTTCCGCTTCCATCTTCTTCTCCTACTTCTCAATTCTAAACAGCGAACTAACCGACTGACCGTTGTGAATGCGCATAATCGCCTCCGCCAACAAATCCGCCACCGATAAAACCGTCACCTTGCACGACCCATTCCAATCCCGTTGCGGAATCGTATTGGTCGTAACCAACTCCACAATCGCCGAATCCGCCAACCGCGAAATTCCTTTCTCCGCCAACAACGAATGGCTGACTGCCGCTCTCACCGACTTCGCACCCGCCTGCTCCAATAGCTGCGCCGCCGCGCACAGCGTTCCCGCCGTTGAAGTCATATCATCTACTAGCAACGTATTCCGACCTGCCACATCTCCCACCAGATGGTTTGCCACCACATCCTCGCAACTCTTCCGCTGCTTGCCCACTAAAGCAATGCCAGCGTCTAACATCTTCGCATACGCATCCGCCATCTTCAATCCCCCTGCATCTGGCGATACTACCACCAGATCCTCTAGCTCCAAGGAACGAAGATACTTAACGATCACCGGCGATCCATAAAGATGATCAACCGGAATATCAAAAAAGCCCTGAATCTGCTGCGCATGCAGATCCACACAAATCACTCGGTTCGCCCCAGCCGCCACCAATAAATTCGCCACTAACTTCGCCGTAATCGGCACCCGCGGCTGATCCTTGCGGTCCTGTCGAGCATATCCATAATAAGGTAATACCGCCGTAATCCGCTTCGCCGAAGCCCGCTTCGCCGCATCAATCATAATCAGCAGCTCCATCAGCATATCATTCGGCTCCATCGCCACCGACTGCACAATAAACAGGTCATCCCCCCGCACATTATCGACAATCTTCACGAAAATCTCTCCATCCGGGAAGCGCGTAATATCCGTTGCGCACAACTCCACCCCCGCCGCAGCTGCAATCAGCTCCGCCAGCTCCGGATGTCCCGTACCTGTCAAAATCTTCATCATTCTACATCATCCCTAATTGGTTGCCCGACCAGGATTTGAACCTGGACCATATGAGTCAAAGTCACATGTGCTACCATTACACTATCGGGCAATCGCCATCTTATTGCCGCCGTGCAGCCAAACAGCCATGCTCCGCAACAAAAGAGCCGCAAACCCTATAAATCCCGCGCGCCCGCGTCAAGCCGCAAACCCGCCTTTACACACCGCCCCAACGCCATAACCCGTAGCCCATCAACAGCACCACCGCCAGTCCAATCTCAATCCAGATCCAACGGGTCAAATCGACAAACCCAAACCGCGTCTGCCAGCGCTCATAAAACAGTAACCCAACCGCCCCATCTACTAGCAGCAAAATTCCACTCCAAAATAGCCACGCCATACCGCTTACACACCCGCTTCATACGGCTCGCCCATTAACGAACTTACGGCCCGCTCATACGCCCGCTTCTGCTTCCGCGCTGCCTGCCGAACTTCCTTAATCCGTCCACCATATAAAGCCCAATCCAACCCGAAAGGTGCACCCAAATGCTGCTTCTGCTCAATCGCCTTCCGAGGATCGACCGCCGCCAGTGCTCCCAAATCCCCCTTCACCGCATGATAAGCATCCCGAAACGGAACCCCTTCAGCCACCAACTCCAAAGCCCGATCCGTCGCAAACACATCCGGCGAAAATCCCGCCAGCAACTTCTCCGCATTCACCTCCAGGTCCGCTAGCATCGGCGCCATCACTCGCAACGAAGCACGCGTTGTCGCAATCCCCTCCATAAACGGCTCCTTCGCTTCCTGCAAATCCCGATTATATCCCGTCGGCGCCCCACGCACCAAATCATAGACCGCCGTCTCCGCCGCCTTCACCCGCACCGCCTTTGCCCGCACCAGCTCACACACATCCGGATTCTGTTTCTGCGGCATAATCGAACTACCCGTGCAAAACGCCGCCGGCAACCGGAAATAATCAAACTCCGGCATCGTAAACAGCATTAAATCCTGCGCCAGCCGCGACAACGTAAGCATCACCTGGCTCATCCCCGCCAACACCAGCCCCTCTAGCTTGCCACGGCCATTATTCGCATACAAAACATTATGCGTTGCCCGCGAAAACCCCAACAGTTTCGCTGTTAACGCCCGATCAATAGGTAACGGAACCCCATAACTCGCCGCCGATCCCAACGGACACTGATCGTTCAACTCCAACACCTGCAACAATCCCGCGGCATCATCCAGCAAGCTCTCTGCATGCGCCGTCGCCCACAGCCCCACACTCGACGGCATACCCGGCTGCATATGCGTCCGCCCCACCATCGGCACCTTCGCATGCCGCTTGCCTAGCTTCACCAGCACATCTGCCAGCACCGCCACCTCCTCCAACGCACCCAACAGCTGCTCCTTCGCAAACAGCCTCAAATCCACCGCCACCTGATCATTGCGGCTCCTACCCGTATGCACCTTCTTTCCCAAATCCCCCAGCTTCTCCGTCAACATCCGCTCCACCGCCAAATGAACATCCTGATCCCGCAACCGAATTTTAAACGACCCCGCAGCCGCCCGATTCCGAATCTCATTCAACGCCGCCACCACGCTATCCCGCTCCTTAGCCGAAATCACCGCCGGCTTCACCGGCATCGCCGCCAACATCGTCACATGCGCCGCCGATCCCACACAATCAATCCCCGCCAATGCCACATCTAGCTCAACATCACGCCCCGCCGTAAATGCCAGCACCTCCGTATCAATCGTTCCCACCGTTGTCCGCTTCTCACTCATATCCGCTCCCTTCAGCCTCCATACAAACACAAAAAAAGCTCATAGACAAAAGCTAACTCATCCGCCCCGTCGATTCCAGTGCCAGCGTCACCGGCCCCTCATTCACCAGCTCCACCCGCATATCGGCTCCGAATTCACCCGTCTCCACCCGCACACCCAGATTGCGCAGCGCCTCCACATACCGCTCATATAAAGCGCGCCCCAACTCCGCACCTGCCGCCGCCACAAAACTCGGTCGATTGCCCTTCTGGCACTCTCCATACAGTGTAAATTGGCTAACTACCAATACCGAACCATCCACATCGCCCAACGCGAGATTCATCCGCCCCTCAGCATCCTCAAAAACTCGCAACAGCGCCGTCTTCTTCGCCAAATAATCCGCATCCTCTGCCGTATCAGCAAGCCCCACACCCACCAACACCAGCAGCCCCGAAGCAATCGACCCAACACACGAATTCGCGACCCTAACCTCTGCCCGACTCACCCGCTGAACCAGCAGCCGCATCGCTACTGCGTCACATGCGAAACACGGAATGTCGGCAATCGATTCAATAGCGCCGCCAACTCATACCGCCGCGGCCGCGCCAGATTACCGCAAATCTCACGCGCCAATGCATTCAAGCCCTCATTCGAGATATCCCGATCCACCAGATCCAGAATCTCCCGCAACGAATACCCCTCATCCACATACCGCAGCTTCAAATAATAAAACGCCAGCCCGATAGCCCGCAACTGATCATCCGAGGCCAGTTGACCCAAGTCATCCGCATCCAACCACGACCGACCAAACAGCAACAGACGATCCGACTCCACTTTAACAAATACATCCTCACGTCCCACACTAGCATCAATCGAACTCGGCATAATCCACCGCAACCGGCTCAGCAACGGCGAAAGCGACATTGCTGGCGCCTCCGGTGCCTTCTGAATATCCAGCTCCTTCACCGCCTCCGTCACATTTTCTACTTGCGACTGCTTCACACTAAACACTACATCCGCCACCGGAATAAACTCCGCCACCAGATTCGAGCCCGCTACCACAATCGAAATTCCCAACTCATCCACCATCTGCCGTGCCCGTGCCGCCAATGAAATATGCGTGGTCTCACCCACCAAACTGCTCAACCGGCTGTCCGACGCAAAAAAGGTCGGACATGAATTCTGCTCATCCACCAACAACACCCGTGCACCCGCCTCCAACGCCTCCACCATCGAAGCCGCCTGCGACTCAAACGAATCCGCCGAATCGGTCGAGAAGTTCTGCACCGATGCACTATCACGGTAGAAAGCCGATAAATCCACATTCTGAACCGAACGTCCCGGATCGCTCACCACTTCAACTGCATCCGCCACCGTCACACAATGCTCACGTCCATCTCCACTCACATGGTTGTAAATGCCGTTAGAAATCGCATCCATCAGCTCAATCCGGCCGCTATCTGCCTCACCCACAATCACCGTCAATCCACTCGGAATTACCAGCCCTTCAAGCGTACCTGCATACGGTGTATCCACCGGTTCCGCCAGACCATCCGCTAACACCAGTGGTACTGCATGTGCATAATCCGGCTCGTCACCATACTCCACCCGATCCAACAACGCGCCCTCCGCAAGAAATGCCACCTGACCACTCGCATTCAAATGCTGCCGCAACCGATCCGCATCATCCATACTCTCCACAAACTGCTGTACATCTTCCTGATTCATGTTGCAATAGAGCAAGCTATTCACCACCGATTCCATCAACTCCTCAAACAAGATCTCCTGCATCCGAATACCATCCACCGCATACGTCAGCTTACCATCGACCAACGCCTGATGGAGTGGCAACTGAATGCTCACCCGCAACTCTACATACTCATCTGTCACCAACACCGTATTTCGCGGCAAAATCGCCTGCTCTGGGGAACTCACAACAATATTGCGCCTCGCCAGTCCGTTAGCATCAAACACTGCCAGCTGCTCCACCTCTGCGCTAAAACCACGCAATAAATAATCCTCCAACGCCGTCCGCCGAACCGGTGTCTCGATCAGCATCTCAGGAATCTCCGCGATCGTCTGCGGCACCCGAATCGAAAATACTGGCTCAATCTCCGGCCCCTGCACCCGGAACGGATAACACTTGATCACATACCGCGTAAAATCATAGTCCCCAACCAATTGCTGATACTGCTCCAGCGGCTGACCATCCAACTCTTTTAACAAACCAAAAAATTCTTTTTTATCTCTCATCGCTTTACTTCCTTCCGATAGGGCTTTGCGTATCAACAAAAACTGACGTCTTTATGCCGATTTAAAAGCGCATTTAAAAGCTTCATATTCAACTCTTTTCAAGACAGCTGAGCCCGTAAAGCCCACCTAATCACTCGACAAAAAACCGCGTCACGTTACGATAGAAACATGCTCGACATCACCCAGCCCCTTCATCTAATCACCCCCGCCGCCATTCACCTCGGCAACGGAACCCTTCAGCAACTAGCCAACCACAGCACCCAGCTACCCACCCCCATCGCCATTCTCACCGGTCCAACCCGCCCTCGCCACGCACCACTCTGGGAACAACTCAACACCCACCCATCCAACCATCTCGTACCCCTACAGATCAAAGACGAACCCAGCGACCGCACCCTCGCCCAACTCACCCAAGAAGCCCGCCAACACAACTGCCAATCCGTCATCGCCTACGGCGGCGGCAGCGTCCTCGACGCCGGCAAAGCCCTCGCCGCCCTCCTAACCAACAACCAACCCCTCACCACCTACCTCGAAATCATCGGCGACGCCCAACCCCTCACCCAACCCCCCGCCCCCATGATCGCCATACCCACCACCGCCGGCACCGGCGCCGAAGTCACCCGCAACGCCGTCATCACCATCGAAGAAGCCAACCTCAAAGTCAGCCTCCGTCACCCCAACATGATTCCCGACACCGTCATCGTCGACCCCCTGCTCACCCACAGCACCCCCCCCTCCGTCACCGCCGCCGCCGGTCTCGACGCCCTCACCCAACTACTCGAAGCCTTCGTCTCCCAGCGCGCCCACCCCCTCACCGACGCCCTCTGCCGCAGCGGCCTCACCCACCTAGCCGAAGCCCTCCACACCGCCTACCACGACGGCCAGCATCAACAAGCGCGCGCCCACATGAGTTACGCTGCCCTCCTCAGCGGTATTGCCCTCACCCACGTCGGTCTCGGTTCCGTCCACGGACTCGCCGGCCCCCTCGGCGGCCTCCTCCGTGCCCCCCACGGCGAGATCTGCGCCACCCTCCTCCCCCACGCCATCCAAACCAACCTCACCGCCCTCACCCACCGCGCACCCCAACACCCCTCCCTCACCAAATACCACGAAGCCGCTCAACTCATCCTCCAAAAACCCGACGCCACCCCCCACGACCTCCTCGACTGGCTCCACCAAACCCTTCAAGACATGCAGATCCCCACCCTTCAACAAGCCGGTCTCCACCCCCACCACTTCCACGACATCATCCCCCACGCCCAACGCGCCACCAGCATGAAAGGCAACCCCATTCCACTCACCGACGCTGAAATTAAGCACCTACTTGAACTGGAAGCCACCCGATGACTCCACCCCCCTTCGGCTGGCTCAACAGCAGCCTACTCCTTATCTATCTTCTCGGCATGCTCGTCATCGGCTGGCTCTTCTCCCGTCGCCCTCAAAGCCCCGACCAATTTTTCCTCGGCGGCCGCTCCCTCCCCTGGCTTGCCGTCGCCATGAGCATGTATGCCTCCCTCACCAGCGCCGTCACCTACATCGGCCTCCCCGCCACCGCCTACGAGGAAAATATCGCCCTCATCGCCGTCTCCCTCGCCAGCCTCGCCGTCGCCCCCGTCATCCTCAAATGCTTCTATCCCCACTACCACCGCCACCGCGTCACCACCTCCTACCAATTCATCCGCCAACGCTTTGGCATCGGTGCCCAACGCACCGTCGCCCTCCTCTTCATCCTCAGCCGCCTCGGCTGGCTCGGCACCGTCATCTACGCCCCCGCCCTCGCCCTCTCCACCGCCACCGGCTTCTCCCTCACCACCTGCATCCTCCTCATGGGCAGCGTCGCCACCCTCTACACCACCCTCGGCGGCCTCGCCGCCGTCGTCTGGACCGACGTCCTCCAATTCCTCATCCTCGTCGGCGGCGCCCTCTGGATCGCCATCTCCCTCACCACCTCCATTGAAGGCGGCGCCCCCGCCATCCTTCAGCAAGCCCACGCCACCGGCCGCCTCGACATCTTCGACTGGCCCCCCTCCCTCTTTCACCTCTCCCTCCCTATCGTCGCCATCTCCTTCTTCCTCCAGCTCATGCAGGAATACGGCACCGACCAAGTCACCGTTCAACGTATGATGGCTACCGGCTCCCAACAGAAAACCCTCAAAGCCATCCTCTTCAACGCCGCCACCGACCTTTTCATCATCTCCACCCTGCTCTACATCGGCCTCGGCCTCTTCAGCTTCTACCAGATCCATCCTCTCCCCCCCGATATACAGCCCGACCGCCTCATGCCCCACTACATCATCCACCAACTCCCCAACGGCATCAACGGCCTGCTCATCACCGCCATCTTCGCCGCCGCCATGTCCAGCATGGACTCCGGCATCAACGCCCTCGCTACCGTCCTCCTCAACGACTTCAAAAAACCCGTGCCCCACGTCGTCCACCACGCCCGCCTTCTCACCATCCTCCTTGGCATTCTTGCCACCGCCATCGCCTTCTACGTCGCCACCCTCGGCGGCCTCATCAAAGCCTTCGCCGCCTTCATGGGTCTCTTCAGCGCCCCCATCCTCGCCCTCTTTCTCCTCGGCGTCCTCACCCGCCGCACCCGCTTCACCGACTGGCTCATCGGCCTCGCAGCCTCCATCCCCCTCACCCTCTGGGTACAGCACGGCCTACGCGTTCACTGGGTCTGGTACTTCCCCCTCTCCTTCACCGTCACCTTCCTCACCACCTGGCTCGCCGGATACCGACACAAAAAAAAGCCTTCTCTCGAAGACTCACTTCCCGCTACTTAATCAGAACAGGAATAACGCTCACGCAACCTCATGGATTATTCCGCTGTTTCGTTCCACTCCATACGTAGACGGAAAAATTGCATATCGTTTGATGTGCTGATCGCATTGGTTACCCGCACAATATCTGCATCCACCGCCTCCATTCCTGCCGGATTCTCGCTCCAAAGCTGCCAATTATTTGCTGACAAATTTGTGGCCGTCTCGACAATAAAAGCAACGCTATCATCTGATTCGAGAGTCCGACGGTGGTAGATAAAATTCATTTCATCACTCTCCTGCTGCAAAACCGGCAACCGCTGCGGCCCATCCAACGCATTTCTCGGAGCAGTGCCCACTCCATACTCCATGATGTTTAACAATCCATCTCCATCCCAGTCATTCGTGGAACCCTGAACATCATGGATTACCTCCCAGGAACGATACGCCGAGAGCATCGACTCCACATACGCGGCATCCCTCACCACCAACGAATCAATCCGCCAGTCTACCTGATCGGCTTTATTAGCCGTGAACCCGATAGAAGTTATGGGGGTCACGTCCGTTAACGGTATATTTTGCGCGCTCGAACTTTTTTCATTGCTGTTGGCTATTAGCAGTATTCCATCTCGCCACAAATCAAAATGGCCTGTTGGCAATGTGTAGGCACTTCCGCCCACCTCATACACAACATTGCTTCCAGTCTGGTTGACCAGCCAATCAAAATGATTCCACGTATCCAGCATCCCATGCGTACGCATGTTAACCTTCCGGATCTGATTATGATGCGAGGCGAGCGATCCAATGCCTGCCCCCAGAAAAAAAGAACCCGACGGTGTAACATCTCCCTCAAAAAAGGAGTCAAAACTAACCGTAATAAATGGGGCATTCGTCAGCACGTCGACCGCGCTTAAGACCGTTCGCGCCCCGTCTGGATTGGTAGTGGGATTATAGAGTCGACCCACGACTCGGTTTGACTGCTGCAACACCTGTATCTCACCCTCATTCAACGTTGTCTGAACACTCCATTTATCGCTTGAAGGAGATTGATTTAACTCCGACGCCTCAAACAAATCCTTAAAAAGGATCGCTGCCTCTTCCGTCTCTTCTGAAGACCCCTCCCCTGTTTCAAAGGAATGGATGGTTGTCCATACCGACCCAAACTGATTACTTGCTGCCAGTCTGTAATAATATTGTTGTTCTGTCTCCAAGCCAACTAACGTCGTTTCAAACTCTCCGGCCTGTATGCCTAAATTCGCCGTATTCGTAGTTCCACTATCTCGCCACCATTCCATCTGCACCTGACTAGAAACTGAACCCTGTAACACACCCGAAATTGTTGCCGAATCGGTCGCCACATCCGGTGTGCTGGTGGTTAAGGTTGGCGCTGCTTCCTCCGCTTCGGCCACTTCAAACGACCAAATCGGCCCTCTCTCCACTCCACTAGACGTTACCTCATCCACACGCCAATAATAGGTAGTTGCAGAAAAGCCGAGCGGATCATAAAGATTGTTTGTATATGAACCTTTGAATAGCGGAGAGGTTTCATCCGCCGCCGAAACTTCATTTGAACTCGTTCCCACATATAGATGGCTCTCCTGCGAGGAAAGCCCTTTTCGCCACATCAACGCGGCTGACTCTTTAACACCAGTTGCTTGATGCGGCGGCACGGGACGAGTCGCCGCGGCCTCTTTCCGGCCGGGAATCCAATAAAATAGATCACCCGACTCATACGCCCCCAAATCCGGAGCAGCTCCAATATAACCAGCCGTTACAACGCCCTCTTCCTTGCCACTATCGATCAATATCGAATGCGGCTTGGGACGAAAATCCAAATGGTCGACATCCCGCAGAACCGTTCGCACATCTGCCGAGCCATACTCATATCCGTTCCAATTATGACTATGATCCATCACCTCGGTTAGTGCGACGTTGTTTTTGCGGTGAGAACCCATGCGGTCTGCCACGTTGTTACGGATTACAGTACCTACATTCGTGGATACATTATCTGATAGAATAATGATTCCATTATTAACGGTGTCAAAAGAAGTGTTGTTAATGCAACGATGTTGATCTCCCTTTTGCATAATGGTGGCGTTCACATTGAACCCCACATTGTGATGCATCAATCCGTCCGAACCGGTAGGACTTCCCGGACTGGTTGAAGCATCAAATCGCGCGCCATATTTTTCTGTATCAAAAAACCAATTATATGCCGTTTCGCTGTTTGGTTGAGCGCCAATAGTTAATTGAATAACCGATCCATCATTCTGAACGAGTCCTGTATTCCATACCTCATTCGAAAAAGCCCGAACCGCATTGTTAACATCCAAAAACGCAGAAGCGCCAGTGGTGTGAGCTGAATTACCTATAAAGTCAGATCCTGTACCCCGCATATACACCGTCATCATCAAGCTCGGCAAATCAGCCGCACTCCAGTCAATATATTCAAACAGACAGTTCTCGATGCGGTTATTAACTCCATTCATGTAAATGGCCGGCGTATCGGCAAAACGCACTATGTTGTCATAAAAAAGGCTGTTTCCGCCACCGTTAAACTCGGTCATATCAGGCTCTGTGCTGGCAATTCCAAGCATACGCTTCGTACAGCTTGGAAACAAGAATGTCCCCCCTTCCACATGTGCTCGCTCGCAATTATTAAACGACACCGTTGTTCCAAAAAAATCAATACCCTTAATGGTGATATCATCACAATTGGTGAACTGAAACGCATAATCCTGCGTTTTACCTCTCCAAGTTGCATTCGTATCGCCCCAAGCATACAACATATTATTATCGACATCTAAATACCACTCGCCTGCCGCATCAAGTAGTTCCAGTGCGCCCTCCAGAAAATAATATTGATAATTAGCCGCCTTACGATTCCCCACCGCTCCCACCGTAAAATTCGCCGACCCTGCCTGATGACTCAATATCTCTCGGGCATAACTCTTAAAACTGCCCACATTCATCACCGCAATTGCTCCCTGCACACTGAAGCCTAGTGCCTGCAGGTCAGAATGGGATGTTGGTTGATCAGTAAAATCTGTTTTGCTTGTCGAATAGACCACTTTTGCCCATGTATCTTGCTGGTTCCATACCGAGAGGTCCTCCAGAGAGGCGTTCGGCCAACGGGCCGGCATCATAAACAGTTCATCCGCGAACAGTTGCCAGAACGACTCATCAACCGGTGTTTTAAAAATTGATCCGCTGTGCAAACTCCAATCCGTATCCAGCTCCACGGTTCCATCCATCACAACCGTCTCATTCGCATACGCCTGAAATGTCAAATCATCCCGTCCGCTCAACGACAGCTCTTCCCGATAGCGACCCGCTCTTACATAACAGATATCACCGGAGCCCATGCGCTGAACCGCCTCCGCCAAGCTCGCAAGTGGCTCCTCAAGACTTCCGCTTCCCAGATCGCTCCCCCCCTCTGAGACAAAAAAAGTTGCTCCACTCGCACAGGAAGTTAAGACATAAACAATCAACATATATACGTATTTCATAAAACAATAGCCCCAGTAGTATTTATATACATAACGCCTCCACTTTTCTGGTTTCTAGCCTCATGAATAAACGTGTAATCCGCGCCTTCTACAATTCACTTGGATCTAAATTACCAGGGCGCAGCCATGGCACTATATACGGCTCACACTTGTCGGGATCGGCAAACCGTTCAGCATATGCCGCGGAGGCTTTTTTCGCCCGCATCGCAGCCGCCGCATCATACTCCCAGTTCTCCTCAATAGCCTGATTTACCGCAAGCACTTCCGCCGCCGACAACGCATGAGAACCCTCCACCGGCTGACCTGCTTTCACCTCCGCTCTCAGTCGTTTAAACTGCTTTTTCAACTTATCGCGCACAACCTTGTACGCTGGGTCATCATATACATTGTGACGTTCGGTTGGATCTTTCTTCAAATCATACAGTTCCCACGCTGCCGGCGTCGGAAATTTGGAACGATCTGAACGAAATGCCGGTGTGCCGGCGGTACCGTAAAAAAGAATCAGCTTATACCCCTTCGTTCTCATGGCAATATGCCCTGGCACATCGTGGTGTGCCATATGCATCCAATATTGATAATAAGCAGCACGCTTCCAGTCCTGCGCCTCCTCCCCCGTTTCCAATAGCGAACGGAACGAACGACCCTGCATATATGACGGCACCTCGACGCCCGCAAAATCAAGCATCGTTGCCGGGAAATCGATATTTTCGACAATAGCACCCGACCGCGTGCCGCCCTTAATGGCCCCAGGGTAACTAACAATAAGTGGCATGCGCACCGATGGTTCATACGCCCAGCGCTTATCCTGCATATCATGCTCACCCAGAAAGAATCCTTGGTCACCCGTATAGATGATCAATGTATTCTCCATCAGCCCCTCTTTCTCTAAATAAGCAAAAAGACGCCCTAGATTATCATCCACTCCCTTCACACAGCGCAGATATTTTTTCATGTACACATTGTAGGCCGCCCGCTTCGCCTCCGAATCCGTCAGATGCTCTGCCACTTCCCAGTCCGCATCGTAACTACGACGGAAATTACGCCGCCCAATAGATGTGCCAATAACGCGCTCCAGTTCACCCTCTACCCCTCGCGTCGCAATCGAACCCTCGCCTCTGTCCCACAAACTCAACGGCTCCGGCATCGCTACCTCCGCTAGATACTCATCATACCTCGGTGCATTCTCAAAATAGTCATGCGGCGCTTTAAAATGCAGTTTCAGGAAAAATGGCTCGTTCGGGTCTCGACGCGTCTGAAACCACTCCAATGCAGAATCCATAATACAATCCGTTGAGTGCCCCTCCTCTATAAATTTCTTCTTCTGGCCCGATTCAAAGAACTCCGGATTGAAATATTTTCCCTGTCCCGGCAGTACTTTGTAATAATCAAACGCCGTTGGCAGATCCCGCAAATGCCACTTTCCAATGATCGCTGTTTGATACCCCGCCTGCTTCATTTCGTGCGCAAGATACTGCTTGGCCTCCGGCAGCCGATCATCCAGTGTCATCACACCATTAAGATGGCTATACTGACCCGTCATGATACTCGCTCGGCTCGGCGTGCAAATAGCATTTCCGCAAATGGCTCGATCAAACACCATACCCCGTTTTGCCAATGCATCTAAATTAGGAGTTGGGTTCAAATGAGTAAACCGAGACTCATACGCACCCACTGCTTGCCACGTATGATCATCCGACATAATAAAAAGAATATTCGGTTTTTCGGCTTCGCACTCCAACAGCCAGCCCAACAACACAACACATCCAATCCATAAAAATTTCTTTTTCATTCCTACTCCTTTCCTATCCATCAACTGTAATCGGCCCCATCTGTTCCGCCTCGTCTCTTAGTTGCATCCGATGCCAACCGTCCGTCTCAATTTTAAAAACCAATGCGGCTTTGTGAGGCGCCTTAAATGGCGTACGAACCATCACTCCTTCCTCACGCTTCTCCCACTGAATGGCCTCCTGTGAACCCAGCACTGAAATATCTTTGATGGCAACCTCCCCCAACAAATCGGCTGCCAAGCTCTGAATCAATACCGGTTTACGACTACCCGCCCACCCCATCTGAATGACATATAAGGTGTCGCCTTTTGTAGTGAACCGTAAGTTTTCTGCGTTGTACTCCCCATCCATCTGCACAAAATGCCCCCCCGATTTCATCCGTTTAGGCCCCTCGCCGTAGCGCCGGAAAGGACGGGTTCCATAAATGGCTTCACCATTAATCCCCAACCACTGACCCACACCTTGTAACGCCGCTCGTTGGTCTACTGGAATAGTGCCATCGGCCCGCGGAGAAATATTCAGCAATAGGTTGCCGTTTTTACTCACAATATCCACCAGCGTGTGGATGATCGTCTGCGAGGATTTTATGTCCAACTCCTCCGTGAAAGACCAACTACCCGTCTCCGTCCATGCCCCTGCACTGATCGTATCATCCGTTAACCAAGCAAACGATGTCAGTCGATCCATACGCCCTTTCTCAAAGTCAACCACACCCACATTTTGCGGTAGATCGTTCTGCTTATACGTAATCACAACCGACTCTTCCCATGCCGATGCTGCCTCCAGATATGTTTGCACAAACGCTCTGCGGTTCACCTGTGGAATTCGATCCAGCCAAGAATCAAACCAAATTAAATCCGGACGATATTTATCAATCACCTCTTCAAGCTTTTGGTTCCACATCGCCAAAAAATCCTGCCAAGGCATGGTTCCATATAACGTTTGCAGCGCTTCTGTATCTTTATAATCCGGCACCGTTCGCTCAAAATATTTTTCCCGACCATAATAGTGCCATTTCCGTTTTTCCCGCTCACTGCTCTGCGGCGGATACCGCCCCATTCGCGCATGATGAAATGTCGTAATAAATTTAAGACCCTCTTTCCGAATTGCCTCTGCCAATTCTCCCACCACATCACGACACGGCCCCGTATCCATTGCATTCCAAGGTGTCACATCGGAGTCCCACATCGCGTAGCCATCATGATGCTCTGCAACCGGCCCCGCAAATCGGGCTCCTGACACCCGAAATAGCTTCGCCCACTCCGCCGCATCAAATGCCTCACCTTTAAATCGAGGAATTAGATGATGATATTCAAACTCTTTTGGCTCCCCATACTCCTCTCTATGAAAAACATGCTCGCGAAATGTCTGAAATCCAACCCCCAAATTATAATTCCGTTTCTGCTCCGACTTTACCGGCATTTTCCCGCTGGGGTGCCCGTACATCGTTCGCGGATAATGCTCATTTCCATACGCAGGCACCGCATACGGCCCCCAGTGGAAATAGATGCCAAACTTAGCATCCCGAAACCAGTCCGGGGCCTCCTCATGTGTCGCCAGCTCCGTCCATTCCGGTGCGGGCTGTTCTCTTTCCTGTGCTACCGCGAACCCCTGCAAAAGCACCCACAAACCGCTCCAGACAAGAATCCTCAACCCCATCCAACATTTCTGATCCACTCGACTCATAACACCCTCTCGCTGTTCCGTAACGCACCACCCCGTCGATCGTGCAGAACCACTCTTCCTACATTCACTCATCCACAATGTCCCCTTTTTGGGCTCTCCGCCGCAAGGCCTCTGCCGGCACCTGAAAACGAGCTGGATCCCGCATCACATCTCGCACAGTGCTGTAGTGAGGAAAATAACGCCATGCACGTTTCTTTTCCATTCCCATCTCTAGCTCACACTCAAAGCGCAGTAAAAAATTCCAATCCGAACGGCCGTAATGGCATAAGCCCCAAGAAAATCCGCGTCCGACTTCCGGATCATCAAATTTATCCGCAATATATGCTCCCCCAGCCGGAGGAATATCCTCAACGGCGCAGACCACCTCAAAATGCACGCCATCTTCCGTGTATTGAATAGTATTAGCCTCCGGTCCCGCCCAGTCCACAATCGCAGCAATTCCTTTTCTCCACGGCCATACCCAGACTTCATGACCACTGTTCGTAATCGGATTGAAGGCCGATTTCACATACGGCCCTTCCGGTCGATCCGCCACAGCGACTCCCCAACGGGAATCCGCATACAACAGATCATCTATCCCGTGTCCTTTGTAATAAAGCCAGTACTTACCCCAGCGCGGAATAATCTCCGGATCATGAACTGCCGCGCTATCCCACGCACCCTCCTCCAGCACTCGCTTCTGCCAAAGCTGCTTCGGGTCAGGAAGGTCAAACCGTCCATCGGGTGCTGTCGTTAAGATCGGCTCAGGTAATTTATGCCACGGCCCATCCGGTGAGATGGCCCACGCCATCGCCACCACATTAATTCCACATCCCTTTTTTCTCGCGGGATCATGTGTTTTTGTTTCCGCTTGATACGTTAAATAATACTTCCCTTCCGCCACCAAGATATTGCAAGTGAACACACTCCAGTCATCATAAGAACCCTCTGGGCCGCGCGCTACCGCCACACCTTGCTCAACCCAACGAACCCCGTTGGTACTGGTGGCATACCAAATATCCGCATCCAGCCATTTAGAACGCGTGCTCTGGTTACGAGTATACCAAACATAATAAACCCCATCGACAAAGATGATAGAACTTGGGTCACGCCGATTGATCCCCCTCTCATATCCCAACCCCTCAACCGGCTCGTAGCGAAAACGTGTATACAACTCGCTTTCACTGTTCACCGTAGGAGCTCGCTGCGAAGCCGCACTTTCAACTCCCTCCCCGGAAAAAGCCCATCCCATCAAAAAAAGCAAGCTAACGAATCGTTTCACGATCAACCTTCTCTCGTTCCTGCATAATTCGATTTCGCCAACCCTTTGATAGGGCCACCCCGCGTTGAAAATAAGTCTCGCGATTGAAACGAAGATTGTTCCGTTTAAACGCCAGCTCATCAACGTCCGCACTTAAATCGCAATCGAAGCGCGCTAAAACACTCTCACTAACCGCACCGCCCCCATCCGGGTTAATATGGCATAGCCCCCACAAAAAGCCGCGACCATTCCCCGAGTCTGCAAATGCATCCGGACAGTATGGCCCTGGTGCAACCGGTGGAACCTGAATAAAAGATGCCACCTCAAAACGCTCCCCATCCGCAGCATACTGGATCGTATTTTTTTCAGGCCCATCCAATGCCACCAACGCAGCTACCCCTTCTTTCCAAGGAAACATACAGGTCTCATGGCCGGAGTTTATGACCGGATTCAAGGGTGAGGGTATAAACGGGCCCAGCGGATCGGAACTGAATGAAACTCCCTGCATCCGAATAATATACTCATGCCCCCGCTCAACAGGCGCTCCTTTATAATAGATCGCAATACGACCATTCAAAACTAACGGACACGGATCGTTAATTTTAATGTTGTTCCAACTTCCCGGTTCACCCGGAAGCAAAACCGGCTCGGGATGATGGGTCCACGGCCCCATTGGACTATCCGCCACCGCCACGCGAACCGGACAGTACTCTTGTCCGCCAACACGCGGAGCATAGGCCTGAAAATATAGATAATATCGATCTTTCCATACTAAAATACCTGGTGTGCAAATCGTGCGCGATCCATACTCAGGTTTCGGTGGTCGAGTAACCGCTGGCACCTCATCCTCAACCCAATCCACTCCATTTGAACTTACGGCATGCCAAATATCCGCCAAATCCCAATCGGTTGCAGGAATCGTCTCCGTAGCCCTAGCCAATCCAACCGGATCGCAACTCGAAGAACGGCGCGTGTACCAGACATGATAAAGCCCATCCACTTTAATTACTTTCGTCGGGTCTCTTCGCGAAGTGAACGGTATTTTCTTAAATCCTTTCAACGGTGTATATTTAAAATTAGAATAGAGTTCGTTATTGCGATCTTCATGCGGGTTCCACCGATCATACAAACGCTCCATAGCGGCACTGAGAGGAAACGTCGGCTTCTCCGAAGGCACCACGCCTGGGAAAGGAGCTCCCCAAGCCGAGACAACCGATACCCCGCACAACAGTAACCACACCCATTTCATGGATAGCGCTCCCCCCTCAACCAGCCCGGCGGCATGCGTAATACTTTTTGGAAATAGGTCGCATCATTAAACCGTAGATTATTGTGCTTAAACATAGGGCGATTAACATCCAGCGATAAATCACAGTCAAAACGCGCCAGCACGCTATTATTCACGCCGCTCTCCTTGTCCATGATATGGCAAAGTCCCCATGTAAAACCACGCCCGTCTCCCTTGCTTCCAAAAGCATCTGGCAGAAAAATCCCGGGAGCAATCGGTGGCAGTTGAATTATCGACGCCAGCTCAAAATGAATACCATCTGCAGCGACCTGAATACTATTTTTCTCAGCACCATCAAGACTCACCAGCGCCGCGACCCCCTCTTTCCAGGGAAACATACAAGTCTCATGGCCCGAATTAATCACCGGATTAAGGGGCGATTTTTCAAACGGTCCTAGCGGATCATCCGCTATGGCAACCCCTTGCGCTCGCACAATGGTCCTTCCCGCACCACCGCGCTGAGGCGACCCTTTATAGTAAAGATATATGCGCTCTCGATAGACAATGGGATTGGGATCGTGAATAGCATTTGCATCCCAATCGTCCGGCGCACCAAAATCGAGCACCAGTCGATCTGTCCGCTCCCACGGCCCATACGGAGAATCAGCAACGGCAACACTAACCGCGGCCCGATCGCCTCCCACCTGCCCCGGAATTTGATCAAATGCCTGATAGTACAGATAGTACTTTCCCTTCCATATCAAAATATCAGGAGTGGAGATGGATCGCCATCCTGTTTTTGGTTTGGGCGGACGTTTTACGGCAGGCTCTGCATCTTCCTTCCATGTCCAACCATCTTCACTAGTTGCATGCCAAATATCACACAGATCCCAATCAAATGATGCTCGCTGAGCACTCGCCTGTTTAGGCCCTACCGGGATCCCGACATGTTTACGCCCCGTGTACCACACATGATACACTCCATCAATCAACAATACTTTTGTGGGATCTCTTCGAGATAACTCATCCCCTTCCGGCAGCCCAATAAGCGGCGTATATTTAAAGTTTGAGTACAACTCATTCGCCCGATCCTCATAAGGATTCCATTCATCATATAACCGTTCCACCGCAGGACTAACCCTAACCGCTGGCTTTTCTTCGGGTATCAATGCGGGGAAAGCGCCGCCTATTCCAACCCAGCCTACCAGTAAAATTAGACTGCCTTTAAAAAGATTCATCATAAAACCGATACTCTTTGGGATGCGCTAGCGTGGATTGTTTTCTCTTAGGATTGTCAAAATGCTGTTTTGCCTTCGTCATCTGTTTCAGCTCCCAAGCTGGATCCTCAAAGCTCTTCGGAAGTTGATCCGGATATTGCTCTAAAAGCCGTTCCATCGAAGCTTGAGCCACCTCGCGACTCTCTTTATCAGTAATTTTCAGATACCCTCTACCGTCGAAAGAATCGTGCGTCTGATAGAGTCTACCCGCCGGTTGCTCGTATAATGAAGAAACTGCTTCCAATAAGTGAGTTTGCGTTCGAACCAATCTGACCGGTCCCGGGAAAGAGTAAATCGCCGGTTTTGTCGTCTTCGTTGCACCCGCCAAAAAAGGTGCTAGGCTGATCCCGTCAACCGAATATTTTGACAGGTCGCCACCCGCCCATTCCGCCAGCGTAGGTAGAATATCCGTAAAATCCATCAGCTCCGCAGTCGGTCCAGATCGTTCCACACCCGGCCCTACTACAACAAAAGGAACATGCACCCCATACTCCACTCCCTTAGCTTTTGCCGAGGAGGTCGTTCCATTATCAGAGGTATAGATAATAATTGTATCATCGCTCAGTCCAGCCTCCTCGACTGCATCCACAATCTGACCTACCAGCTGATCCATATACCGAACCTGACTCGAAAAAATAGCCTTCCCATCCGGCGTACCTTTACGGATATGCGTATTGCTAGGCACGGCTCCTTTTTCCACATCCAGTGGCGTTACACAGTGCGCGCTGTGAGCCAAATTCATGGCGTACATAGCAAAAAAAGGCGCATCCCGCTGCCCATTATTGCGCACAACCTCACAGATGAAATCAGTCAGTATATTGGGTCCGTAATCCTCCATGGTGGTTTCCAGAACCTCTCCATCATGGATAAACCCCGGCTTCCAGTAACGGGAGATTATGGGCTCTTTTTTAATCGCCGAAATTTCCCACGTGGAGTCCGGTATCCACTCTCTTCCTGTTATTTTTTCATACGGTGCGGCACTGGATGTCCACTCTATATACGTATCGATGCCAAGTTCCTCCGTCTGCTCGTGAACGTGTCCACCCGTAATCGTTGAGTGATGCCACTTGCCCGCCCACGCCACATAGTAACCAGCATTCTTCATAATCCGCGTCAGGCACGGCAGTTGGCTGTATCGCTCGCGATAAGCATTCATCCGGTCCTGTGGTACTGTTTCCTCCATAGAAAACCATGTCAGCTTGTTGTCATACTGGCCGTTATGTACGGCATAATTACCGGTATAGAGCATAGCACGTGAAGGCCCGCAAATGGCTTGCGCATAGCATGTATTGAACTTAACGCCCTGCTTCGCTAATGCATCGATACGGGGCGTCTTCGACGGTTCCTGCAACACGCCATAGCATCCTATCTCTTCGAAGCCCACATCATCCGACATGATAAGAATAATATTAGGCTTCTTCCCCTCAATCTCAGCAGGCACTTCCGTGGCAACCACAGAAAAACAAGCCCCAAGCATGCCGATACATCCTAAAATCCAGTAACTTGTTTTATTCAACGCCACTTACCTCCAAAACAAACACATGCTCTGACGGTGCATTACTCGGATTCAATCGCGGCAAAACAATTTCCACATCACCATTTTTGCGTATGAATTCAAGCGTACCTTCCACACCCAACATGCGGATAGTTGCATCAGCCGCGAGATTCATATCCCGAATAACAAACCGACCGCTTTCGGGCAGCAATGGAATGAGCGCATATACGGTACTACCTTTCGCGGTGAAATAGCACTCTTTCCGAGCCTGACCGGGTTTGGGGCAAACGGCCATTTCCAAAATCGGATCCGGTTTGGCATGGTGGAACTCCTTTTTACTGTAGGCATACACCTCACCATCACTCCACTGGCAATCTTTTATCCAGCGCCGCGTCCCATAAATAGCAGCTCCATTGACCTCCAGCCACTGACCCATCTGAATCAAACGATCTTCCATGATAACCGGTATACGCCCATCCGCCGTGGGTCCAATATCAAGAAGAAAGTTGCCGCCGCGCGAGACAATATCACACAACATGAGAATCAACAGTTGCGTGCTGTTATAATCATCAAACGTCTCCTGGCGGTTATAACCGAACGATTTACCTATCCCGCGATTCTCTTCCCATAAAATGGAAGGATCCTCAAACCCCGACCCATATTCAGTTGTAAAATAGCCACCGTGTTTTTTACGCACTTTGCCCCATCGATCATTAATAACAACCTCATCTTTATTCGGTGCTTCATTAAACAACCAAGCCAAAAGCGGCTTCGTCTCCCACTTCTCATCATCCATCCACCAATCACCATCCGAGAAAATAACGGCAGGAGCATAACGGTTGACCAGCTCCTTAAACTGAGGATTCATCACCTCCCGAATATATTTTTTTCGCGTCTGATCGTTTCCTTTTTTCTTTCTATTAGTGGGCTGATCCTCTTCTGGCCAGTAGGGGTTAAACCAATCCCAGATCGAATAATAGAGACCCATGCGTATCCCCTTTTCCGCTCTCACTGCGTCGGTCAACTCGCCAACAAGGTCGCGCCGAGGGCCGGAATCAACACTATTCCAAG
This sequence comes from uncultured Kiritimatiellaceae bacterium, assembly GCA_964014015.1. Classification (GTDB taxonomy): domain Bacteria; phylum Verrucomicrobiota; class Kiritimatiellia; order Kiritimatiellales; family Pontiellaceae; genus Pontiella. Next base: position 15,509 of record CAXGYR010000002.1, on the reverse strand, counting down.
CCATCCCATAACTTTCCGAAGCCTCTTTACTAGGCCATAAGCAGTAGCCATCGTGGTGTTTAGACGTCAGCACAACATACCGAGCGCCACTCCGCTTAAATACCTTTGCCCATTCTGCCGGCTCGAACATGTCGCACGTGAATTGCTCCCGGAAATCTTTGTATTCCACATCAGCTCCATACACTCGATTATGAAATTCATTGATCGCCTGCGCGCGCCCCACCGCCGCCTGATGTTTGCCGGATTGATCCCCATCTTTCGCATGCCAATACCACTCCGCATACGTTCCTCGTGGAGCATACGCTGGCACAGAGTAAAGACCCCAATGGATAAAAATTCCAAACTTAGCGTCTGCAAACCACTCTGGGTTTTCCCGCTTATCTAAGGACTCCCATGTCGGCTCATATCTATCTGCTGCCACTCCACGCTGGATCAAACACATGCCCACAAATACGAAACAAACGAACCACTTTACACCCGACCACATATTCCCAATCTCCTATTGAATAAAAAAATAGCGACCGACAACTCGGTCGCTATAAATTGATTACACCGTAATCAGTTTTTATCAATCAACATTCGAATAAACTGTTTCGTTTCATCCGTTGGAACTTGATTGGTAATTGTGTGAATCACAACATCGGTTGAATTTGTGCCCATATTGGTATACTGCACATCTTGCCACTCACCAAACACAAGATCACTGTTCGTCTGGAAACGATAACTAACATCGGCTGGCAATGATTTACGAACCGGAACAACCAAACTCATATTTCCGCCTACCTGATGCATCATGAGCTTCCGACTATCTGCATCGCTATTCGGATTTCGGCCCATCACAAACTCAGCTAGGTTAGAGAGTCCATCACCATCGTCATCTTCGCTAGGTGTTCCGGTAATGCTATTGGTTGAAGCCCATAATTCATAGCCTGTGAGAGGCAGATCTCCGGTACGCAGTAATTGCACATTATCAATAACTTTAAAATCTGCACCTAAATGCGAATTTATAACAATAAGCAGATCTTCGTTCGCTTCTACGCTCAGATCTTCAAACAATAACTGTCCTGTAAAGTCAGAACTATAATCAACATTAGCTAATAGATTTGTTGATACCGCGCCCCTTACTTTTGGAAGTGCCGCATCAGTAAATTCTTCATGCGACATGGTATTGCCAATATCATTGGTACTATTACCCAATGATAATCGAACATCATTTACATTTAAATTACCTGAACCGTCCATTCCCGAAACGCCATATACGGATATTCGCCCATAACCATTTGAAACTGTTGCATCGAATTCGATATTCATAAACAAATCGTGATATCCCGAACTGAGTGCAATTGTATCAAGATCGCCAACATCATCATAACCAGAGACTCCATGACGAACATGTAATGTCGTTGAGCGGCTGTTCACCCACCCGGACATATTTGCAAGCGCATTATTGTTCCAGACCCCTGCTTCTGCTCCGCTTGGACCCTGAGAATGAACCCATCTATTTGTTAATGGTAGAGTCGTCACAACTCCGTTTGTATCAGCAACTCCGTTAAGATCATAAGTAAAGGATCTATAGAATGCATTATTCGTTGAAGAAACTCCAAATGTCGCATCTACTACCGCATTTGTTGGAGAAACAGGTGCTTGATAATCCCCAACTCTATATATGAACACACTATGTAATCTTACATCAGCTTCACCATATCCATTGACGGCAAACAATAAATCATCTCCCTCATCAATGTTAATAGTTAAAGTCCCAGTTGTACGATCAACATCCGTATTTCCCGAAATTCTACCAGAGCTTTGGTCAAAAATAACCTCCGCTGCACCGTTAGCAGAAGGATTAAGAGCAATGGCAGAACCCTCACCATGATCGTAAGAGATGTAATCATTATTAGCATCAGCGTCATAATCTTGCTGATTACGCAATGCGTATGCTGATAAGTGCCAGCCGCTTTGAGCATTTACAGCATTATTTACTGCATAATCAAGTTGAATAGCATATTGCCCACTTACAAGAGCTGTTGTATTTAAGTCTCCAATATTATCTTCACCCACAGTCCCATATTTTATGAGCTTGAAGGCAGCACGCGAATTAGCTGCTGACGAATTCTGCTGAACATATCCATTTTCATCTAAATTTAGTCCCGATGAGGTTCTCCAACCATTTGTTAGATTTGCATAATCATTTAATATTTGGAGGGAAAAATCACCGTTTGGAGTACCGGATGAAAGCACATTCCCATTAACGATAATGTCGTTATTGAAATTCTCTTGAAATGGTCCCGCAGGTGGATTGATATAACCAATGGTAAAGGGAACAGAAGAGGTCTGATTTAAACCACCTATTTCATACCAAACTATTTCCAATGCGCCGGTAGCAGATTGTCCATCCGTCAATCCACCAACAGTATTATCATATGTAATATCATATGTGATATTAGAGGGACTTTGATCAAGCATGGTGTACGGAACCGTCCACGCCGTATTAACCGCAAAACCTTCTTCAGTCTGATCCGTTAGTGCAATTGAAGAAATAACAACATTTGTATGCGCTGGACCCTCCGTATATGCCAGCTGTAATGTCTTGGTATACGTTGTCGCAGAAGCCTCAAGAGCGTCATTTATATAACCGGGTGTGAGAGTCAAGTTAACAGCTGGATTACGATACCTACCATCCAAATTGACAACATTCGTTTGCGAAATACCAGAACCAATTTCACTCCACACAATATCAAGCGAGCCAAGTGCATTCGTTGAAACTCCATTGGTTATTCCCGCTGCTGCTGCATCATAAGTTACCTCAATAGCGGTGGTTGATGGGAAGCTTGCGATTGCAAGAGGATAAGTGATTGATTGAAGGGAAAAAGCTGATGGATGAGATGAATTATTTACAATAATATTTTCAATATTAATTCCATTTCCACTTCCGCCAGCAATGTACGACACGTTAAATGACGCATTAGTTGCCTGCTCTGGATGTAACAACTCAAAGTCCAGAGATGTAGCAGATACATTTAATTGCGCTGGGCCGGATGCAAACCCCGTAATCTCAAAATTATCTAACGTTACTGTATTATTATTTTCATTTTTATTAATTACAAATCCGAAAGATTGGGCATCTACCCCGGCATTTCCTGCAACTGAAATAGCTTGATCATTAACAACTAATACACCATCTCTCCAAATATCGAGCGTATTAGGTGCAACCGTTTCCGAACCATCATAGGTTAATGAACTTGAATCATTGTTTAAAACAACCCTAATTCCATACATTGTATCCGCAGAAGGAATAATCTTGTCTAACTCCACTTTAGCAATTTGCTTTGGACCAGCGGAAAAGTTGTCAGTTGCAATGATAAAGTCAGCTTCAGCAGCCCCTATTGTGTTATCGGCCAGACTCACATCGAATGTCACAACACACTGTAATTCGCTAAATCCAGAGTAAAGACTATTTCCTAATAACGCTCTACCTTGGCCTTTTGTATGAACCATTTGGGCTACATTATTTCCAGATCCATCATCAACTATAGTATAGGATTGACCAGGATCATTTTTTTGTGTTCCCCAATTGCTTAGCGAGCCTGACTCAAAATCATCACTAAAAAACACAGTCTGCGCAAAAACAGATGTCGACAGTAATAAAACAGCACCAATAAATGTTTTCATTTCTAACTCTCCTTATCTTCTCTAACGTAAATCTACTTTAAAACTAATATCAAAACACAAGACGTCGTTAGAAAATCAAATTCTCATTTTTCGAATCAGAAGTGACTAAAACTTGCATTACAGAACGTAATTTTTTTAGTTGAGAAGGGCGAAAAAGCTCCTCGTCTACAACAATCTTTTTAACTCCAGATTGCATCAGCCAGAAGACTGAGGAGGGCCGATCAAACAATAATATGTCCTGAATGATGAGCTCTTCAAACTTTTCTGAGAAGGCTAAATCCTCGAAATCACGAATATTAGAACCACTCAAATCAAGAGAGTATAATTGTAAAGGTAATAACACATTTCCCACCGCATGATAAGGATCTCGCTCCAGCAGTGATTCGCGTGGCAAATCAAGCGTATGGTAAGGTGCGTTGCGTAAATCGAGATGATACCCCTCTTTAAGCTTTTGCAGTAAGTTTTCACCCTCCCACCCAATCGTATCGTTCACAACATTGAGTATGCCAATAGCAATTGGAAAATATTGTTCAGGCGAAATTACTCCGGTGCGTTTCATATATTCCCGATAACTTACGGCAAGAATATTTTTCCGAAAACTCGAATTCCGAAAAGAAAATTCCAACAACTGAGCAAAAAGATTCGGGCTCAGCAGGTCCTCATCGCTTGGTTTTAATGCGGCAAACTCTTCACAAGTTTTATACAAATTATTATGCGGCGATGTAAAACCAGCCCGTTTAAAACTCTGCAAAGCCTGATTGAATGCGCCCTCCACAAAAAAAAGGTATGCCTGATATTTATAGAATTTAGCTTGCAGCCGGCTGTCATCTTTCGACCGTTCCAGCTCTTGCTTGACCAAGTTATGCATCAGCGAGACATTCCAAATATCCCCATCATCCATTGAGTCTATAAGAAATTTTTGAATACGGCTGTTCAATAAAACCGTTCGCTCCGTTTCCACCCGATACAGGTCAAGATTTTGAATAGCTTCCAAACGAGCTGCTTCCGTCCGCTCTTTTTGAGCGGAGACACGAGCCAGAAGATAAGAGGTCATTCCGATAAACAGTCCCGCTACCAGTAAAACAACGAATCCCACTTTATGATGTCGCCGTAAAAACAGATGCCCGCGTTTAAATAATCCCGTTTTCTCTGCCCTCGGCGCAAATCCTTCTCGGTAAAGACTAATATCATCCCTCAACTCACTCACGGAAGCGTATCGAGAGGCTGGTTCCAATGCCGTCGCTTTCATTGAAATTGCACTAAGACTTCTTGGAATGCCCATCTTTGCTTGCACGACATGAGGGCCAACCACCTCTCCCCTAACCGTCTGTTCAAGTTGTTGGTCACGGGTGCCAGATACGGGCGACCGATGAGTCAAAATAAAATAGAGCAAAGCTCCCAATCCATAGACATCCGTTTGTTCATTCCATCTGCCTGACTGATTAATCTGCTCAGGGGCCATGAACCCAGGTGTACCCTGTAACATCCCCGAATAACGCACATTGTTCAAAATATCAGGGTCAAAATCACTCTCCATATCCTCAGCCTTTGAGGGCAGCACACGCGCCATACCCCAATCGATCAGATATACCCTGCCGTGCAATCCAACCAACACATTTTCAGGCTTGATATCTAAATGTAGAACACCGCAGGAATGCGCATATTTAACCGCATCGCAGACCCGTAAAAAGATGGAAACCAATCGATCCAATGTAACTTTCTTGTCCGCCTTCTTTATTACTTCAAGCAATGTATCTCCCTCGAGAAACTGGCGGACATAATAGGGCACACCGCTTGTTGTGATCCCCACCTCGTGAACCGGCAAGATGGCGGGATGTTGTAATTTAGAGACCATTAAAGCCTCACGCAAAAATGTCTCTTTCGCATCTAGCGTCTCCGCCTTAATGGGCATCGCCATAACAACCCAACGTCCAGCATGTGTATCATACACTTTATAGATTTTTTTAGCTCCGCCCTCTACCAATAACGACTTCTCGGAATAGCGATAGCGCTCTTCATTCAACATCTCAAGAATAGGGGTTGAGCACTCGCCCACAGGCGCAGCTTCCTGCTGCAATTGCTTTTGAATCCGTTCTCCTAATTCAGAGAGAAAGAATATGTCTTTATCATCATCTTTCACAAAAAGCTCCGTTTCAAAAAAGCCACGGTGAGTCACTATCCATCCAAAAATTTTGACAGTGCATTAATCTCCTTACGCAATGCCTCTTTAACCCGGCTGTTAAGCCGATAGGCTGTACTCAACGGAATGTCCATATCGCAAGCCACGGTTTTGATGTCCTCCACCAGAGTCCGTTTAAACAACTCCATTGCCCGATCAGAAAAAAAAGCCGAAACATTTTCCAACGATTCCACCGCCAGATAATGTTGCCACTCCATTTCAATCACCTTCTCGATTTCCGGCAGACTCACATTCCGATTTAAAAAAATTTCCGCTTCCAGAAAATCGTCATCCCGCCGACCTTCTCGTTGTAGTTTTCGATAATAATCATTTACCGTATTTCGAACAACAGCTGCCAAATATCCCCGAAAATAATCCATTTTATGCAAATCCATTTCAGGTAACTTTTTCCATAACTTCACAACTACCTTTTGATAGACGTCATCTGCATCCGAAGGTCTAATCTTCATTCGGTGAATAATAGAATAAATATATCTCCGATACTGATTCATAAAATCATTCCAAGCAGTTTCATCATGCGGAAGCTGAATCCGTTGGAGTAAGGTATATCGAGTTAGGTAATCAGTATGATGAGTAGTTTTCACGATAGTTGAATCTGCCTCTTATGTGTTCTTCTTAACAAGAAAAAAATCCTATAACTTAGGATAAGAAACAGCAAAATTCATGACGTTCTCGATCCCGACAACCTGCTCGCTCTCTTCAAAGAAGCCGGTGCTAAATATTTTACACCCTGCGCCGTTCATCACGACAACTTTGACTTATGGAACTCCACCCACCACGAATGGAATGCTGTAAATATGGGTCCCAAAAAGGACCTCATTCAGATGTGGAAAGATGCGACCCAAAAAGCTGGATTACGCTTCGGAGTCACTACACACCTCTCACGCAGTTACAGTTGGTTGAACACGGCCAATCAATCCGACACCAAAGGAAAGAAAAAAGGCGTTCCCTACGACGGCGCTCAAGGAAAAGCTCAGGGTCTTTATCCCCCTAACAACGGCCAAAGCACCCACCCCCGAGCCCCCTTTGAAGCCCCCGAATCATGGCGAAATCACTGGGCAAAACGAATCAAACAACTCATTGATGATTATCGAGCCTGTGCCCATTATGAACCCTTCGACGCGTAACAAGTAGGCGCCTCTTTCGACATGCTCAAAGACCCGATGATACACCACTGCGTAGCAGATCAGGCTTGCGAATGAAGGGCTGAAAATAAAAAAACACCGCGAATCTTCCGCGGTGTTTTTTGCATGCTCACGAAGAACTCTTTTACTCAGGTAGCTCAACTTGTAAGCGAAGGAATCCGGTGCTATTTGTGGCAGGCACAGAGTTGGTAACCATATCCATGGCACCACTTGTATCTACCCCTTCTTCAACAACATCCTCCGCACTCCACGTTCCGAACACTAGATCAGTTGTATGCTCCGTTGAGTAATTCAATCCATGCGTGCCTTTAGCACGCGGATGAACCAGCATGATTCGATCAAAGTCTTCTCCAGCTTTCTGCATCGTTGCCACTGTAGATAATAATCCCACATCGCTTCCATCGGTGGGATCTCCACCTAATGCAAATTCCATGTAGTTTGACATACCATCTGAGTCATCATCATCTGTAGCACCCCCCACCACGTTATTAGCCGAAGCCCATGCTTCATATGGCGTCTGTATGGATCCTGCATCAACTGAAACAAACCGTGTGTATTGAGCTCCAGCAGCTGCTTCTGTCGAATAGGTCACATTAGATGAATTATACCCCACGGCATATAGCGTGTAATCACCTTCTGTGAAGACCTCTGAGGCCCCTTGTGGTATTTCACTGCCGCCGCCCGACAGAGTAATGTAACCAGCAGAGGCTAAATCATACATATTCGTCCAAGCGGCCAAAGTACCTCTTTTCCATATGATTTGACCCCCTGAAATATTGATCTCTGCCCCATCCGCAAGGCCAAACGCACCGGCCCAATTACCTTCAAGAACGAGGCTTCCACCCTCATATAAGTTCAACACGGCTGTATCCGTTGGGCTGTCTCCCGCGAGATTAACACTATCCATTGATATCGAGTTCGCATGTACCACTCCATTTGACAAGATATTCAAGGTCGAATCATGCGCTGCATAGGACAAATTAATCTTGCCTACTGCTTGATCAGCCGCATTGGTGATAGAGAGGGTAGGATTGACGGACAACAACGCGGTGCTATCTCCACCTCCTACATTATAGACCGCATCACCATTTTTACCGAAGCGCGCTTCGCCCCCTTGCATATTCACAGTACCACCCGTTTGGTTAAAGGTAGAAACACCTGAATTAGTGGTGCCGTTCTGGGAATCTCCCATAACAATAGCATTTGCGTTTAGCGTGCCACCACTCATATTAATCGTACCACTTCCACCTCCATATGCTCCCAATGAGATCCGATTTCCGGTTTGATTAATGGTACCGCCGCTCATATTTAAGGTGCCCGCTGCAGGTCCATAACCGATGGCAACTGTTTCATCGGCCAAGTTGAGCGTGCCCCCTTCCTCGACTGTCATCGTTCCGTCTGACCACCGACCAACTATTAAAGTATTTCCAGCTGTGAAGTTTACAACTCCACCCTCTCGAACTTTCAGTTCAGCCACTCTATTCGTCTCAGCGGGGCCCAGTTCTGAAACACTATCATAATCAGAATTATCATACCCCACTATAACTTGTACATTTGAGGCTTTTGCATTCAAGGTTCCTCCTGAAACATCCACAACACCATCCGCATTCATGTCGATTTTTGGCAGGTTTCCATCTCCCTGTGAGGATCCATCAATATTGATTCTCCGATACCCAATTCTTAACTGACCATTGGTTTTCATATTTAATTCACCACCGGAAATATTTACAACACCTCGCGATGCATTACCCACATAAATTGACTGAGCTGATAATGAACCCGCCGCAATATTTACCGTGCCGGTTGAGCGATAAGCCGCATCAAAGCCAACCTGAATTTGGTTTGCATCGATATCGCCGCCATTAGCTGTTATATTTAAAGAACCTGACGATTTTGATTGGGCGATATTGATCGTACCTGAGTTCGTCAAACTGCCGCCATCCACTTCCAGAGTCATATTGTATTCTCCGTTGGCACTATTTCCCCATGAACCAATCTGAATATTGGAGTGAATCCATCCCAAATTACTATATGGAGTTTCACCAGCGACTGTAAGAGAACCACCATTTTTGATGCTCAAAAAGGCCCCTTCACCATGTCCTTGATCCGTGCGTGCATTTCCAACGAGTGACGCTATTATCACATCGCTATCAATATTAAATTTCGTTGAATTATTCTCGTGATTGAGATGATCACCCTCTCCCGGAGCAACCCAAACAGGGTCTCCTTCACTGCTCAGCGTCAATCCGTTATTTAAAATTGGCAAGTTTCCACCCTGATTTTTGGCGGCCCAAATAGAACTAATTCTAGTGGCATTCGTTCCTGCAACTGTAGCCGTGCTTTCAGACCACTGAACTGCTGAACCCGATTCATATACAACGTTCGTCCAGTTTACTTCAGAAAAACCCAAACTAGAACCCGTTTTAATTATTAAGTTACCGTTTGTATTCGGCGTATACCCATCCAGTGTAGAGAATACGTTCGTTCCTTCACTTGTAACTTGATAATACACATCAACAGGATCAAGTGTTTCAATTGCGCTGTTGATTACAGAAATTGATATATCATCGACATCTAAACTATCGCCTACGGCAACCCCCTCATAGACGGTTTGACTTGAATCAATACCATTCAGCCCTTGATCACCTGTCTTAATGACTCCCGATGCGGCGAACGAGGGGGTAGCACCATTAATGCCGTGATCTACTTGGAACGTACCCGTTTCGAAATTAACACGCAGTTCTATCGTATGCGTATCGGCACTAGTTAACGAATTATTATTTTCAATCCACAAAACCCGAGCACGCTTGTTTTGCTGTTGAGGTGCTGAATTAGCTCCACTTGCCAACGTACAAGATGTCAGAATTTGATCCGATCCAAAAACACTTACGCCAATCTTATTGGAGTTGTAAAAATCCATGATTTGCAACCCGAAGTAATTGCCAGATGGATTGTTACCATTACCCGAGTTCGCTTGCTTTACATCATAACCCGTCTTCTTGTCCCATAAAACATATCTGAAGGCAGGGTTTTTAGTTAGATCTGCATCCCAATCGATATCGGAAACCGTTATTGATAATTTAATCTCATTATTCGTGATTGCATACACATAGTTAGACATGGGCGTTGCTAGATCAGAGTTCCAAGTACCCGTCTGCAAGTCAGGTCCAAATAACTCGCCTGCCCCCATGTAACTAGATTGCTTAGCATTTCCATTATGGCCGATTCGTAACGCTCCAGTATTGGGAGCCTGACCATCAGAACCAGGCATGTTGAGACCGTCTTGTACTAAATTTGCCCAATCTGCTTTATAACCAGCTGCTGGGTTACCAATGTGTTGCCCCTGAGGGGTACTTAATAAATTTGTATCCGCAAAAGTCCACTGAGTAAAGACTTCCCAATTTGCTAAACTACCTGCCACTTGGCCGTAAGAAAATGCAGTTAAAAATAGCAAACTACTTACAATATATTTTTTCATTTCTCATCTCCGTTAATGAAATTCCTCACAGTCCTCGTAACTTGCAAGGCATGTGATACATAGCTAGAATTCTGATGTTAGCTTGAAATTTTGAAACTAAACGGAACTAGAATACAAGTCTAATATCTAATTTATTTTACTGTAAACAATCGATATCGCTCTATCATTGCCTATGTTTTGAATAAAACTGACAATCCTCTAAAAAATTATTTTAATTTTTTGTCGCAAACGACCACAGATCTCCAATTTTCCAATCTTCACTCTGTTCATCATATGTATCAACCCGCCAAAAGTAGGTTGTTTTTGCCTTCAACGGTGGAAGAGATACGATATTTGTTTTCACATCCTTAAGCACCTTCAGTACCTGTAGTGTATCTTTGTCTTTCCCTAACAGTATTCGATGTGACGAAACGTTATACGCCTCTAAAAACATAAGATCTGCATCCAGCGGAACCGCTTTCCCTTTATCTTTTGGAATGGGCATAGTTGCCTTATTTTCTTGCCGACCGGGTATCCAGTAGCGCACATCACCAAGTTCATATGCACCGATATCTGGCGCTTCCCCCACGATGCGTTGAAACTTAAAATTAGAGTCCTTGCTCGGAACGTGCGCCTTTGTTGTTCTTACTCCCGCGTTCACCAAAGGGGAGTCGATTCTAGGACGAAAATCATAGTTTTTTGGGTCTCTTAAATATTTCCAACTAGCACCAGGTTCAGTCATATTATGTTCCGCTCTACCCGGAATCACATCCGAGCGCGGAATTTTATACCCACCTTCACCTTTACGGTTCCAAATAAACATACCTAAATTCCAAGAGCGATTGCGAATCGTGCCAATATTATTCCGAATTAAGCTATTCTCATTGCCCTCAATATCGTGAAGTGCTTTAAACCCTTGTAATGAGATCGTAACCTCCTCCTTAAACGGATCGGGGTAGCGACTTGAGTTGATAACCGTATTATTTAATATTAGGTGACGATCCCCTTTGATTTCATTACTTCGGGAATTCCATGTGACATTGTTTTGGTAAACACCATCACCATAAATTTTGCCATCTTCCCGATATACTCCCATTCCATGATAATCAAAACGTACCCCTTGACGATTGGTGTCGTGCACCCAGTTGTAAGCAACCCGTGTGTTTCGTTGACTTCGTGTGCCAACATTAATTCCGGATCCATCATGCTGAAGGTTACTCACATCATATACATGATTTAATTCTACTACAGCGCCATTATCAATGACTCGGACGCCTTCACTATTACCTGCTCGCGTGAGCGTATTTCGACGAAAGATTCCATTTTCCCCAATCATAACCGATCCGCTACCACCGCTGGAATTCAACTGCCATTCAATATCTGAAAACAGACAGTTTTCTACCCGCATACCCTCACTTTCAAAAGCAATAGGAGCATTTGAGTACCGTACAATATTATTGATAAACGCGTTATTTTGACCCTCGTAAAAACTCGGCATCTTATTTTGAGATCGTGATGAATTAAAATTCATAAACCAATCAAGTTCGCCCAGCATAAATTTAGGAGCCGCGGGATAATCAAAATGACAATTTTCTATGACTACCCCATCACACGCATGCACCCAAAATCCAGCACCTATAAATCGAATATTCTTAATCTGTATATTTGAACATGTATTTAACTCGACCCCAAAATCACGCACTCTACCAGACATCGCCATTTGGTTGGGATTCATGAGCGAAGGAGGTTTATAATATACGGTTTTAGTATCTTTATCATACCAAAACTCATTGGCTTGATCTAATGCTGCCAACCCGATGATGTGATAAGACGAAAATTTATGCTTCACGTTATTTAATTGTGAATACCGTGCAAAAAAATTGTTGGTACAATAGTGAAAATCATCTGCGCCTGCTTCATGCTCTGTTATGGGGCGTGTCCACGTCAACCAATGCCCAATATTCAAGACTGCGTAGGCGCCGGTAAAATCTTTGCCCGTCGATGCAAGAGAGGGTGGCTGATCATCAAATGTGATGGTTGGATCTATCATAAACCGAGAATCTCCTTCACGAAATCCCGAAGAATCAGGTTTGTGAAAGCGATCATCATAAAGATGCCCAAACCGAGTTTTACCTATCCATTTTCCCTTGTGCTGATCATACCCTCCATCCGCTGATCGATAGCCTGCCATCATGCGCCAAATTTTTCCGTCTTCAAAGGTCGCATTCGGCCAGCGTGCTACATAGGCCATCTTATCTTCGTGAAAAAGTTGCCAGATCGGCTGCGATAGTGTCTGAGACCAAATACCCTTATCTCCTTCTGACCAGGCTTGAGGCAATAGTTCCGTCCCAACGATTCGAACATCTCCTTCCCTTGCCGCTTTAATGGTTACGTCACGTTTTTTAGACGCTCGAATGGTTTCACGATAGGTTCCCGGTCCAATTATAATCGTATCTCCCGGTTGCGCTTGTTTTAAAGCAACCTGAATTGTTCGAAGGGGTTGATCTATCTCACCGGTATGTTTGTCCGCTCCATTAACAGATACATACAAGGTTTTTGCCGACGCCACCGAGATCCAAAAAAATGTTAAACAAAACAAATATAAACCAATTATTTTTTTCATATACACACTTCCAATACATATCCATTTAACACCGAGTTAAGCGCTGGAAGTTCAATCTCTACTCCATCCGAATGCGCCTGCCAATTAAGAACCTTATTATCCTCTAAGCGCTTGATCCCCTGAATGGCTAATCCCGCAAGGGAATGAACTCGAATACGTCCCTTCTCAGGATCCGCAAGAGCAATCACGTAGATACGGTCATCCACACTCGTGAACCAAAAATCGTTTGCTTTAAACGCAAATGCAAACTCACTATCACGCCGATGTGAGGTGCCTTTAATTTTTATATCGGTCGGACCTTCTTTTGCCACTTTCCATGGTTTCGATCCATATATAGCCGCACCATTCGCTTCCAACCACTTACCTACTTCAAGCAGGTTCTCCACTGATTTTTCAGGTATAACACCCGTTCCATCTGGCCCCACATTGAGCAGAAAATTCCCCCCTTTACTGACATTCGCTATCAACCAATACAACGTTTCTATCGGTGATTTCCAATCCGTATCATACGATTTGAATCCCCATGAATTATTCGTTGTTGCAATGCCCTCCCACGTATTAGCACTAACCTCATCCGGAATAATATTATCCCCCGGTATGCCAATATCACCAAATCCGTTTCCAATCCGTTGGTTCACCAAAATTTCCGGATTCGCTGCATAGATCGCTTTATAAAAGGCAAAACTATGATTCGGCGGAATGTAGATAGGCGTATCCAACCACATTTCGCATAACGAATAGTTCGCTACCAATTCCTCCACCTGAGGAAGTGCTTTTTCTTTAATATAATCATCAAATCGAACTGGGGCTGGATCAAAATAGTTAGGAAAGAGTGCCTGCTTGCGCTCCTTGGGATTTTTAGGACCATAATCCTTCATCCCCGAATCTCCCCCATCTCGCCAATCTAGCGCATGCGAATAATATACCCCAAAATCCAATCCTGCTTTCAAACACGCCTGCTCGAGTTCTCGAATAATATCCCGCTTAAAAGGCGTCGCCTTAACCACATTAAAATCACTCACCGCTGAATCAAAAAGTGCAAATCCGTCATGATGCTTCGAAGTAATCACCATGTAGCGCATTCCCGCCGCCTTCGCAATGGCCACCCACTCATTAGCATCAAAATCGCTTGGATTAAACGTTTCGGCCAATCTGGCATACTCCTCGCGTGGAATCTGTTTGCGCCGCATAATCCACTCCGCAACCCTTGGCCCTTCGCCCCCCTCGTCCATGCGCTGCCCTTTCCAAATACCGCCACACTGCGAATAAAGCCCCCAATGTATAAACATACCATATTTGTTTTCACAAAATCTCTCTCGGCCACGTTGTTTAGCCTCAGATCGATTTAATGTGTTCCAAGCAGACTCGAATGCTACCATTTCAGGAGACCCTGGGATCCCTGAACCATTTAATCCCGCAGCAAAACTCCAGTTGAGACTCATTAAGGTAGCTGTGCTCAAGCCTGTGTAAGAAAACGTTCGTCTTGATAAATCCATTAAAACCTCACTTTCTAGATAACGCTTACATAATAGTGGAATTGTTAAAATTATAAATGAAGACATAATGTATGCGCTAAATACATTACTATTGGTTTTAATGCTTGAATCAACTACGTGTGTATTGCAACTAAGTGTACAAAATGAATAATTTAAGGCTATGCATCCTGATATATCATCCGTTGATAATTTTCAACGGGCAGAATGGTCAACAAACTTAGCTGACGTGCAACCGGTTGCACGTAATTTCGGTACGTCTTTGTAAAATACGTTTCCTCATACTGAATCCATTTTAGATACCGGCAGAACATTTTCTCACGAACAAGACCTGAGCCACCCGCAAGTTTACTACCGGCTTTCAACTAATTCGATTGAAGTAAGGTATACCGAGTTAAGTAATCAGTATACAGGTAGCATTCACGCTTTTTGAATCTGCTTTTTATGTGTTCTTCTTGATATGGAGAAAATCCCTATAACTTAGGATTAAAAATGTCGTGAGAATATGCCATCCTAAGAAACGTACAATATTAGAGATTACTATTGAGGAAGATAACACTATGATTAAAACAACACTGCTCATCCTATTCATTCTTATTCAAAATGGAAACGCCCACAAGACGACCTCATTTGAAGGAAGCGTTGAATCACTCCAAAGCTATCAAACACCTGAATGGTTCCGAGATGCCAAATTTGGTATTTACCTTCATTGGGGCGCTTATTCAGTCGCTGAAAGAGGCGAGTGGTATGCACGCAAACTCTACATAGAAGGCGAAGAAGATTATCAACATCACCTCAAAACATACGGACACCCTTCCGAATTCGGCTATGCCGATTTCATTCCACTCTGGAAAGCCGAAAAATTCGATCCCGACAACCTGCTCGCTCTCTTCAAAGAAGCCGGTGCTAAATATTTTAC
>CAXGYR010000001.1:0-101140 GCA_964014015.1 uncultured Kiritimatiellaceae bacterium | reverse complement strand
GGCTGCATCCGATAGGTGGGCCTATTCCGCAGCCGTTGACAGGGAGTTTGTCAGAGCCTTCGCCTTATTCATATGATTTGGAGAAAGCGGAATCGTTGCTGGCTGAGGCAGGTTATCCTGATGGAATTGATCCGGCGACGGGGCGACGACTGGAGATTACGATTGAGTTGGGAAGCGCGTCGGGTAATGCAAGGCAGATGATGGAGTTGATGGCGGACATGTTCCGGAAAATTAATGTCGTATTAAAACCGTCTTTTAATACGTGGCCCGCGTTTATTGAGAAGATGAATCGTCGGCAGGCGCAGTTATTTCAACTCGGTTGGGTGGCAGACTATCCAGATGCAGAGAATTTTCTGCAACTTTTCTATAGTAAAAATGAGTCGCCGGGACCGAATCATTCGAACTACCGAAACGATGCATTTGACCATCTATATGAACAAATCCGGACGATGCCAATTTCGGATGAGCGGACGGCACTGGTAGAGAAAATGGCAGCGATTATTGTAGAGGATTGTCCATGGATTTTTCTATATCAGCCGATGCAGTTTGGCTTGGTTCAACAGTGGGTTAAAAATTATATGCCACATGCGTTCCCGTATGGCATGGGAAAATATCGGAATATTGATGTGGGTGAGCGTTTAAAGTGGGTGGGTGAAAATGACTCAGGTGGTTTGGATGTCGGGGGAGCGTTTTAATGTGGAGTTATTGCTTACGTCGTATAGGTCAGATGCTACCAACAGTGGCGGGTGTGATCCTGTTGACATTTCTACTGTTCAACATTGTGCCAAATGATTTGGCAGCGATAGCATTGGGCAAAAATGTAACGCCGGAGATGCTCGAGTCATTTGATGAACAGCGGGGACTAAACCGACCGTTGTTTTTCGGGTTTCAAGCATCTACACGAGCATATGAAGATCAAGATTTTAAGGAAGGTGCAGGGCGTTGGCGGGGCGAAGGTGTGGTGTATGATCGGGCAGCGGGTATGGTGCTGCTTGAAGATGGGGTCGCGTTTAACCCATTGGCGTTTGAGTTGAATAAGGCAGATCGTTTTGTATGGCGAGGCCGTTTTCAAGGGATTGGCTCAATAGGAGGGGTGGCGTTATCTTCAGAGTCGTTGGAGCGATTTGAGGTGGAGGTATCAGGTGCGGAGGCGGGTGCGTTTTTAGGTGAAGATGGATTTTCGTTTAGTAGTCTGCAGTTGTGTCGGATTCAGTCGAACCCCTTTGAGTCGCAGCTTAGTTTTTATCTGGCACAACTAGTACGGGGTGATTTTGGAACTTCTTCGATTTTTAAACAGCCGGTGTCGAAGCTGTTGCGAGATGGAGTTGGACCGTCGCTGGCACTATCGGTACCAATTTTTGTGGTGGGGTTGCTTACAGCTATTGTGCTGTCGCTCATATGTGCCTATTTTCGCAATCAGTTTCTCGATCGATTTTTAGTGGTACTATCGGTTGCTCTTATGAGTATTAACTATTTGGTCTACATTGTGGCGGGTCAGTATTTGCTGGCGTATAAGTTGGGTTGGTTTCCGGTGTGGGGGTATGAGTCAGCGCGTTATTTACTGTTGCCGGTTCTGATTGGAGTAATTAGTGGACTTGGAGGTAGCGTACGTTTCTATCGTACTATCATGTTGGATGAGATGTATCAGGAGTATGTACGTACGGCAGTGGCAAAGGGTGTATCAAAGCAACGGGTTCTGTTTGTGCATGTGTTAAAGAATGCGTTGATTCCGATTGTGACGAATGTGGTGATTGCGATTCCGTTTCTCTACACGGGTAATTTGTTGCTGGAGAATTTTTTCGGGATTCCGGGACTGGGGTATTTGGGGATTAATGCGATTCTTTCGTCGGATGTGGATGTGGTGCGGGCACTGGTTCTCATTGCGGCGCTACTATTTGTGCTGGCTAATCTGCTGACGGATATAGTGTATGCGGCGGTTGATCCGAGGGTGACGTTGAAATGAGCGGGCGGTCAAGAGAGTCTAAAGGATTGTGGGCAGATGCTTGGATGCGGCTAAAACAGGATCGGCTAGCAATGGTCTGTCTTGGGCTGGTAGTTCTTTTTACAATCCTAGGACTCTATGGTGAAGCAGTTCATCAGTATCATGTGTGGAACGATCTGACACCGCATTATCAACAGACTAATTTAGCATCGGCATATCAGGCACCATCGTGGGGGCATTGGATGGGCACGGATGGCTTAGGGCGGGATGTAATGGCGCGACTGGTGCAGGGGGTGCGGATTGCATTTAAGGTGGGGATTATAACCTCGTTAATTGCGATTCCGATTGGGGTAGTGCTCGGTTGTCTGGCGGGCTTTTTCGGAGGTCGGGTAGATGATTTTATTGTCTGGTTTTACTCAACAGTTGCTTCGATGCCAGGTCTCCTATTCATTTTAGCGATTGCGATGGTTGTACCGGACCGAGGCCTGTTGGGCGTCTATCTGGGTATTGGACTAACAACGTGGGTTGGATTATGCCGCTTGGTGCGGGCAGAAGTTTTGAAGCATAAGGAGCAGCCATATGTTCAGGCGGCGCGGGCGTTGGGTATTGGTTCGGGTCGGATTATGTTTAAGCATATTTTGCCGAACATATTTCATATTGTGATTGTGACGTTTACACTCCGCTTTCCGGCAGCTGTTGGAACGGAAGTGATTATGAGTTATCTGGGAATTGGCGTGCAGGATGAGCCCTCATGGGGAATCATGATTGATGCGGCACGGATGCGGCTATGGCAGGGAATGTGGTGGGAGATGACGTTTGTGACGGTAGCCCTTTTTTTATTGGTATTGGCGTTTAATTTATTAGGAGATGCATTACGTGATGCATTGGATCCGCGATTGAGTGAGTGATGAGTGAGCAGTTGCTAGAGGTTGATAATTTACAGATTCATTTTGGATCAGGTGACACGGCTGTGCGGGCTGTGGACGGAATTTCGTTTTCAGTGGGACGTGGAGAGACGGTTGCACTGGTGGGCGAGAGTGGAAGTGGCAAGAGTATGAGTGCGTTGGCGGTCACAAAAATTACGCCGCGGGCGGCGCGGTATGGTGGGGGGTCGATACGATTCGACGGCGAAGATGTGTTGGGCATGAGTGAAAGAACGTTGCGGTCGCTTCGGGGTGGACGGGTTTCATATATTTTTCAGGAGCCGATGGTTTCTTTCAATCCTGTCTTTACGATTGGTCGGCAGGTTCGGGAGGCGTTAAAGCTACACCGACCAGATCGTGCAACTACGGATGAAGTGAAAAGATTGTTGGATCGTGTGCAGTTGCCGGAACGGCTTGTGAGATCCTATCCACATGAAATGAGCGGCGGGCAATTACAGCGTTGTATGATAGCGATGGCGGTAGCGTGTGCACCGGATTTGCTGATTGCGGATGAGCCCACGACGGCGCTAGATGTGACGATACAGCGGGAAGTATTAAATCTTTTGGCGCGTTTGACGGAAGAGGAGGAGCTGGCGGTGTTGTTGATCACGCATAATTTTGGAATTGTCTCCGATCTGGCGGAACGGGTTTATGTAATGCAGCAAGGTAAAGTAGTCGAGTCGGGTGATACGGAGCAGGTATTAAGTCGTCCAGAGCATCCCTATACGCAGTCGTTGATGGCGGCTGTTCCTCGTCTTCATAATCGAGGAGAATAAAATGGCACTTCTTGAGGTAAATGATTTAGAAGTGATTTACGGGAAAAAGGGACATGAAGTTCGGGCGGTAAACGGTGTTTCAATTAAGATTGAGGCAGGAGAAATTTTGGGACTTGTTGGCGAAAGCGGCTGTGGTAAGAGTTCACTGGGTAAAGCAGTGATGGGATTGATTCCTGCGGCGGCAGGTTCGATTCAATTTGAGGGTCGCTCGATTTTTGGATTAAAGAAAGCAGAGCAGAAAAAAGTTTGTCGTTCGTTGCAAATGGTTTTCCAGGATCCGTACGGTTCGTTGAATCCTCGAATGCAGATTGGTACGGCCTTGTGCGATGTGATGGAAGTTCACTGTATTGGCGAAAGCGGTGATGATCGGCTTAACCGTGCTAAGGGATTGTTACGATCGGTTGGTCTTCCAGAGGATACGGTGACCCGCTATCCGCATGAGTTTTCGGGCGGTCAACGGCAACGAATCTGTGTTGCGCGTGCACTAACACTCAACCCGTCGTTGATAATTGCAGATGAGCCAGTTTCAGCACTCGATGTGTCCGTTCAGGCCGATATTTTGGCACTGTTGGAGGAGTTGCGCCGCGAACGTGGGTTGGCATTTTTGTTTATAAGTCATGATTTGGCGGTGGTGCGTAATCTGTGTGATCGGGTGGCGGTCATGCTTGATGGTGTCGTGGTTGAGCTGGGCGCGGTGGCCGATGTAATTGATAATCCACAGCATGCTTATACCAAAAAACTGCTGTCTGCTGTGCCGAATTTTTAAGATCGGTTTTTTTGTTTAACCGATAACAAAGCTTTCTCGGCCGCGCGTTGTTCGGCTGCTCGTTTGCTGCCAGCGGTGGCGCTGAAACTTTGATCAAAGACATGAACATGGATGGTGTGTTGCGGACTGTGATCAGGACCTTCGGAAGCGATTGATTCATAGATGGGTTGCGTCAAACCATGTTGCTGGGTGAACTCTTGTAATGTGCCTTTGGGGTTTAGTTCACCGGTAGTGGTGGTGGTTTTTTCGATTACGGCGGGAAAGAGTTTATCAAATACTTTTTGTGCAGCGCGTTGACCGCCATCTTTCCATGCTGCTCCTAGAAGTGCCTCAAGTGCGTCAGCTAGATTTGATTTGCGATTGGCGCCGCCGTTTTGCGATTCACCTTTTCCAAATCGCAAGTGGCTACCAAGATCAACGCTCTCGGCGATAGCGGCTAGGGTTTCGTCACGGGTGATGCCACTGCGCAGTTTGGAGAGTTCGCCTTCGGTGGCATCAGGATTTTGTTGATAGAGTGCGTGAGCAGCCAGTAACCCGAGGACTGCATCGCCCAGATATTCCAACCGCTGGTTGTCTTCCTGTTGATCAGTGTTCTCATGACGATAGGAGGGATGCGTAAGTGCTAAGTGCAACCATTTCTTGCGTCGAAAGCGGTAACCGATGGTTTTTTCAAGAATACGAATGGACATAGGAATTAAAAGGGAGCGGCACTGCCGATACGGGTATTGATGGTCGCGTCGGCAATCGAGCGTCCATCGATTAGCTTCGGTTGACGGCGTGGTCGCCATTTACGTCGGTGGCTACGAAGCAACATTTCATGTTTGGGTAGTATATCAATGAGTGAGGCAAGCCAGAGTAGCGGATAGCTGAACCGTGAAAGATTGTTAAGCCGACGGTAGTGGTAGAGCATTTCCTGATCAGGCTCTTTTGGTGCTAGCCAAACGGGTGCCTTGAGAATCGAGCGCTGAATAGCATCGTTGAAGGCAGCCAGAGTTTCTAGAAAGGCGTTGGAGTAGTAAACTGTTTCGGGTACATCGAAGCCATCTTTTAGAATGCGGTAGATTTGATCACGGGTGTAGCCGTTACGGGCGCAGCCGAGGTTGTCGGGTGCAACGTTGCAGAGGTGCTGCACGAGGGTTACAAAGCTGGCGGAGGAGCGGCGACGCTCGGAGATGAGTACCCAGCCAGTGGTGTTTATGATGCGGTGGCACTCTTGAATAAAGGCATGGTCGTCGGTGACATTTTTGAGAGAATCGACAATGATGAGTAAGTCAAAGTGACCGTCAGGAAAAGGAAGTGCTGTTCCATCGAATGCAGGAACCGTGATATGAAGCTGGTGCTGGAGGGAGCCAGCGGCCTGCTCGTTGATGGCTAGCGTGCTCCAACTGCCTCCGCGTTGGCGAATCGACTGGCTGATGATACCGTCGCCGGCACTAATTTCGAGGCAGTTGAGCTGTGCCGTGTTGCCAAGTAGTGCGTGGATGCGGCTTAGTTTGGTTTTACGCCGTATGGAGTGATGAAAAAGCTTCTGCTGCCAGCGCTTGATTTCGGACTTTAGTTGCGTTTGTGTATCACTCATTACTTCATGTCATACCGTAGTTGGCTGGGTTCCTCAATGGGATTTGTCTCTAAAAAGATACTTTACCTATGTGGGCATATCTGAAATGGATGAGGTTTTAGACTAAAGGAAATATTACATGAAGCAGGAAGAAGTTTTAGCGTTGTTCGAGCAGACGGGTGCGTTGCTGACGGGTCATTTTGAGTTGCGGTCTGGCTTGCATAGCCCGCATTTTTTCCAGTGTGCGCATCTGTTGCAGTATCCGCGTATTTCAGCTTCGCTGTGTGAGGCGCTTGTGGAGAAAGTGAAAGTGGCTGTGAATGCGCTGGAGGTGGATACCGTGATTGCGCCGGCTATGGGTGGGGTTACGATTGGGCATGAGGTGGCGCGATTTATGGATAAGCGTTTTATTTTTGTGGAGAAGGAAGAGGGGCGACTTGCGTTGCGTCGTTTTTCAATTGAACCGGGGGAGCGGTTTTTGGTGGCGGAGGATGTGGTGACGCGGGGAGGACGTGTCCAGGAGACACTAGATATAGTGGCGGCGCATGAGGGGGTGGTGAAAGCGGTGAGCTTATTGGTTAATCGCAGTGGGGGACGGGCGGACTTTGGAGTACCACTTATTAGTTTGTTGGATATTGACCCAGTAACGTATGACCCGAAGGATTGTCCTTTGTGTAATGAGGGTATTGAGCTGACACATCCGGGGAGTCGATAAAAAAAAGAGGCATCCTTTTGACTTGTGGCTAACAAGCGAGTAGGTTATGCGCTGTTTTTTACAAATTGCTAACAAGGAGTTGCCTGTGTCTCATCCGCTCGAACCGTTGTTTTCGTTGCAGAAAAAGGATTTAAAATTGATCCGTGTTTTGCGTGAGATTCAGGATATACCGAAGCGCCGGGGGGATATTGAAGCGCAGTTGAGCGGAGCTAAAAGTAAACTCGATATGGCAGTGGAAAGCCGGAAGCATACGGAGGCATCGCTGCGGGATCTGGAAAATGAGATTGAGCTGTTGCGTGAGCGGGTGACGAAGTATAAGCAGCAGCAGATGGATGCGGATTCAAATGAGCAGTATCGGGCATTTGTGAAAGAGATTGGTGCGGTGGAGGCAGAAATCAAGACGGCTGAGGAGAAACAGTTGAGTTTGATGGAAGCACTGGAGCAGGGCAAAGAGATTGAGACGGGGTGCAAGAGTCAGTTGGCATCGGAAGAGGGTTCGATTGCGGATGAGATTCAGGAACTGGACGAGCGTTTGCAGGCGTTGAATGAACGAGCAGATCAGATGAAGGCGGATCGTAGACGGGTTGCGGAGAATTGTGATAAGGCACTGTTACAGAAGTATTCACGGATTTTGAACAATAAGAAGGATGCGGCGATTGTGCTAGTTGAGTCGGGCGGCCATTGTGGTGGCTGCCACATGAAGTTGCCACCGCAGGTGATTAATGATGCGCGCAATCCGAAAAAAACAGTGGGATGCAATTTTTGTGGCCGGTTGGTGTATAATCCGGCAACGCATCGATAGACAATTTGCAGACAGGGTGTATCGGTCGCTCCGCTTCGGCGGAGAGGAAAGTCCGGACTCCATAGGGCGGAACGTCCCGTGGTTAACGCGGGAATTCGCGTGCGACATCGCGCGAAATGGAAAGTGCCACAGAGAATAGACCGCTTCGGCTTGCCGGAGTAAGGGTGAAACGGTGAGGTAAGAGCTCACCGCCCCGAGGGAGACCGAGGGGGCAGGGTAAACCCCGTTCGGAGCAAGATCAAATAGGAGACGTTGAGGCGGCCCGCTTCGGTAGCGTTTCGGGTTGATCGCGTAGATAAATGACCGACCTGTATAGGAACAGAATCCGGCTTACCGCCCTGTCTGCTCTATTTTTTTAATCGGATGCCGTTGAATAGGATCAGATAGAGGAGAATGGCGCTGATGGTGTGAAAAAGTGACGTTGTGGCGTGGTTGTCGCAGACGTCTTCAAGAATGCCAAGCTGAGGGGTTACGGCGTTCATGAGGATGCCGGCAAGTAGGGCGCAGGCTGTTAAGACGATAAGAAAGATAGCGGCGGCTTTTTTGCCGATTAGCTGTCCTAGGGTGGTGAGGGTTGCCATATTGGTTGCAGGACCGAGGATAAGAAATACGAGGGCGGCACCTGGGGTGATTCCGGCTTGAATGAAGGTATAGGCAAGGGGTACGGAAGCGGAGGAACAGATGTATAGCGGTAGACCAATAATGATCATGAAAAGCATGGATAGTAAGGGATTATGTAGCTGTGAATCTAAACTGTTCTGGGGAATGAATTGTGCAAGAATGCCGGAAAGTATAAGTCCAATAATGAGAGGATGGGCGATATCGCGCGGCAGGGTAATGAATCCGTGCTTGAGTGCTTGTATGGTGCGCTGTTGAGTGGATTGGCTTGTAGCGCTTGGATGAGCGGTTTCTTGTTCTATTGTTGGAGGGGTGATGGGCTCTACGCTCCATCCGCATAAAATTCCGCTTAGAAAGGCGGCCAGAGCGCGGAATAATGCAAATGCCCAGCCGAGGAGGGCATACGTGACGAGGAGAGAGTCAATACCGGTTTGGGGAGTGGAGGCAAGAAACGAGGCGGTAGCGGAGTGGCTGGCGCCTTGGCGGCGAAGTGAGGCAGCGAGGGGGAGTACGCCGCAGGAACATATGGGCATTGGAACGCCGAAGAGGGCTGCTTTTATGGCGTCATATTTTGTCTGTTGTCCGAGATGTTTTGTTATAAAGGTTCGGGAGATTATTTGGGAGAGAGAACCGGCAGCGAGAAAACCGAAAAGGAGATAGGGAGCCATTTCTTGTGAAAGGTTCCATATGTTGGATAAGATTGACAATAGTGCATTCATTTGAAGTGCGGTTCTGCTGGTGATAAACTTTGTTTACATTTGAGGGGGCGGGATGTGGATTGTCAAATAGAAGTGGGTGGATATATTTACACGATGCAGTGGTCGGCGGAAATTAAGAAAAAATTGAGAGAGTTGCCTGATTCTCCGGGCTGCTATCTGATGCGCGATGTGGATGGAAAGATCATATACATTGGCAAGGCCAAATCGTTGCGTAAACGGGTGCAGAGTTATTTTCGTCCGCATACCTTGCGAGCCGGAACTGCAAAAACGCGTAGTTTAATCCGTTCTATTCACGATTTTAATGTAATTGAATTAAAGAGTGATGCAGAGGCAATCTTGACGGAGGGCAAGCTCATCAAAGAGTATCGGCCACACTACAATGTGCTGTGGAAGGATGATAAGCGTTTTTTGATGATCCGAATGGATGTTCAGAATCCTTATCCGATGGTGTCGGTTTGCCGGGTTCGTAAGCAGGATGGTTCACACTATTTTGGACCGTTTATTAATGGGCGAGCAGCGGCGGTAGCGGTCGATTATCTACAACGGTTTTATGGGTTAAAGCGATGTCGAACACGGGAGCCAAACGAGGAGCATTATCGACATTGTAGCGATGATTTAATCGCTAACTGTTCAGCGCCGTGTGTGGGGTCTATTTCGACAGAGGGGTATCGGAAGCGGGTGGAGGAGGCGATTGCATTTTTGAAGGGGGAGAGGATGGATCTTTTAAAACCCCTACGGGCAGAGATGCAAAGGTTATCCGATGAGCAGTCGTTTGAGAGGGCGGCGGCGTATCGAGATTTACTGTTTGATCTGCAACAGACGGTTAAGGCAAAGGCAAATGTAAAAAGGTCGCCGCGTATAATGCAAGAAGATGCTAAGGCGGGGCTGCAAGAGTTGAAGTCATTACTACAGCTAGCAAGAATGCCGGCGGTTATAGAGTGTTTTGATATTTCTAATTTGTCGGGTACTAGCTCGGTAGCAAGTATGGTGGCGGCGGTAGAAGGGCTTCCGGCGCCGAATCGATACCGGCGGTTTCAGATTAAAACGGTGGAGGGGGCAGATGATCCGCGGTCAATGGCGGAGGTTGTGCGACGCCGCTATAATCGCCTGCAGAGGGAAAAGGGATCTTTTCCGGATCTGATTATGGTGGACGGCGGAATTACCCAGTTGCGAGCGGCGCATGCTGCGTTGGTTGAACTGGGACTAGAGAATGTTCCAATCGTGGGGTTAGCGAAGCGGTACGAAGAGATAGTATGGGACATTGAGCACAACGGTGGGAATTTACGGCTACCGAAACATTCGGCGGCACTGCAGGTGGTAACTCGTCTGCGTGATGAGGCGCATCGGTTTGCGATAACGTTTCATCGTAGTTTGCGTAGTCAACGGATTATGGAATCGCAATTGGATGAGATTCCGGGCATTGGGGCAGAACGAAAAAAGGGTTTATTGAAACATTTTGGTTCGATTCTACGTATGCGGCGTGCGAGTATTGCGTCTTTAATGGAAGTGTCGGGAATCGGTAGGCAAATGGCAGAACTTATTCATGCCGAATTAAATAGGAGCAATTGAAATGAGGGCACCTACGCGACGATTCGGGCGCACAGAGATTGATATGCCGGTGTTGAGCTGTGGAGGCATGCGGTATCAGAAGGGCTGGAATGACATGGATCCGGCTGAGATTGATGCTACGGGTCAGGAAAATCTTGAGAAGACGATTTATACGGCGTTGGAGTATGGGATCAATCATATTGAAACGGCGCGAGGCTATGGCACATCAGAGATGCAACTAGGCTGGGTGTTACCCAAAATCGAGCGAAGTTCGTTGTTGGTTCAGACGAAAATCCATCCGTTTAAAGATGATGGACGTTCTCTGCGAGATGTTTTTAAGCAGAGCATGGAGTATCTCAAGTTGGAGTATGTCGATTTTCTCTCTATTCATGGCATTAATCATCCACAGCATTTAGAGGCATGTTTGCAAAAGGGTGGGCCAATGGATGAGGTGAGAGAGCTACAGCGTGAGGGGCGGGTGCGGTTTGTGGGATACTCTACACACGGAGGACCAGAAACAGCGATTCCTGCAGCGGCTTCAGGGGAGTTTGATTACGTTAACTTGCATTGGTATTTTGTTTATGATCCGTTGCATTGGTCGATGGTAGAGGCGTCACGAAATGCGGATATGGGTGTTTTTATCATTAGTCCAAACGATAAGGGAGGAATGCTGTATAATCCATCAGCGGTGATGAAAAAATATTGTGCGCCCATGACGCCTATGCAGTGGCATGACTGTTACTGTCTTCAGCGGGAGGAGGTGCACACACTTAGTTTGGGAGCGAGTAATCCTGAGAATTTTAAAGAACATCTAGAGGCCGTTTGCGGGGTATTCAGTGATGCAGAAGTAGATCGAGTGACTGCTGCGTTGCAAGGAGAAATGACCCGGAGACTGGGTGAAAAGTGGATGAAAAATTGGCATAAGAATCTCCCGCATCATACAGAGATGACGTGTGGAGTGAATATTCAAGAGATTCTTCGTTTGTGGACATTTGAGCAGGGACTTGATTTGTTGGATTGGGCTAAAATGCGTTATAATTTACTGGGGAATGCGGAACACTGGTTTCCGGGTCAACAGGCAATAGTTGGAACGAAAATTGATTTAGATAAAGTATCAGGACATCCACTAATGGACGACATACCAATTGTTTTGAAACAGGCGCACAAACGATATGCTGACGCAGAGAAGAAAACTCGGTTGAGTGAGAAAGATGATTGATCTTCAGGAATAAAAAAATATTCTAGACGTTTCATGAGGTAATTTGTGTTTAAAAAATCCAAAATAATTAATGTTATGGAAAAAAACGGTTTTTCGCTAAACAGAGATTGCGAAGAGCTATGTCTCCATGGTGATTATGCTAGAAACATACAATTGGTTTTTTCTAATCAAAATGATGTAAACGAACAA
Source organism: uncultured Kiritimatiellaceae bacterium (assembly GCA_964014015.1). GTDB lineage: Bacteria > Verrucomicrobiota > Kiritimatiellia > Kiritimatiellales > Pontiellaceae > Pontiella. The sequence goes on along the minus strand of CAXGYR010000001.1, from coordinate 89,365 downwards.
ATGATGACGAGCCGTATGTACATGGCGGTTGATTTATATCGAGAAAAATTAGTCATTGGTTTGATTCGAGAATTTGAAGAGTTGGCTAACGGGGTTGTGTTAAATACAACGGGATCCATTAAATTGATGGATTTCAACGAGGAAAATGTAGATAAGTTGGTGAAGCAACTTTTGGTAAAGAGGTAAGAAAAGGAAATTTTAACATGAATAAAGAAGCCTTATTTGCGGAGCGAATTGGAGGATCCGAGTATGGAAAATCAACTGCGATTTATAAGTTTGAAAAAATTAAACGCGCTAAACTACGTGCGCGGGAACGGCATCCTAGTTTAGAAATTCTGGATTTTGGAGTAGGCGAACCGGATCAACTTTCTCCAGCTCCTGTTCGCGAAGCGATGAAAGGTGCGATCGATCAGATGGAAAATCGGGGGTATGCAGATAATGGAACAGCCATTTTTGCTGAGGCGGCAGCCGCATATATGAAAAACTTTTTTGGCATTGATGTTGATCCCATTTGTGAGATTAATCACAGCTTGGGTATCAAGTCAGCTCTGTCTATGCTGCCGTTGGCATTTATCAATCCAGGCGATCTGGTTTTTCAGACAGTTCCTGGTTATCCAGTCATGGCAACGCATACACGCTATCTCGGGGGAGAGGTTTTGGATCTTCCGTTGTTGGAAGAAAATGACTTTCTACCCGACTTAGATGCGATTGATCCGGCTGATGCTGAACGTTGTAAGTTGTTCTACATCAACTATCCGAATAATCCTACAGGAGCTGTTGCGACGGATGCTTTTTATGATGAGCTGATTGAATTTGCGCATAAATATAATATTCTTATCATTCAGGATGCTCCCTATGCTACGTTAGTTTACGATGGTCCATATCGCTCAATTCTGCAGCGACCGGGTGCCATGAACTGTGCACTTGAACTGCATTCTATGTCTAAAGCCTTTAATATGACGGGTTGGAGATTAGGATTTTTCTGCGGAGCTGCTTGGGCAGTAGATGCGTTAGCTCATATTAAAGATAATTGTGACAGCGGACAGTTTAAAGCCATTCAGGAAGCATCTGCTACCGTGGTAGCTGATATGAATGTTGCACAATCAATCTGTAATCATTACGAACTACGTTTGAAGAAAATGGTGGATATTCTTACACGGTGCGGGTTTGATGCCACGATGCCGGGCGGTACATTCTATCTATATGTTAAAGCGCCAAAAGGGGCTGGTGAGGTTGTGTTTGATTCCGCTGAGGATGCCGCACTCTATTTGATTGAGACAGTGGGCATCTCAACGGTTCCATGGGATAATACGGGTGCCTATTTACGATTTGGTGCAGTTTTCGAGTCGGAAAATGATGTGGACGATGATCGTGTGTTGGGATTAATGGAAGAGCGGCTTCGGAATGCTGCACTTGTATTTTAGTGCTAATATTAATCAGAGATGAGGGCGCATGATCGTCAGGTTAGTCTATAATTTGATGGCACCTCTTTTTTTTCTGGCTCTTTTGCCCTCTTTTAATAAGCGAATGCGTCGAAGAGGGGGCTATAAAGGTAGTACCTTGCAACGATTAGGGGTTTATCCTCCGTTAATCGTAGAGAAATTGAAGCAGCGTCGCAATATATGGATTCATGCAGTGAGTGTAGGTGAAATGTATGTTGCACAGACGCTTATCAGTTCGATGCGAGAGAAGCATAAAGATGCCCACTTTGTAATCACAACCTCTACCTCAACAGGATATCGAATTGCGCAGCAAAAACGAGATGATCGGGATGAAGTTTTATATTTTCCGCTAGATTTTATTCCTATTATTCATCGCGTCATTGATCGGATACAACCGCAGCAGGTTATTCTTGTGGAAGGAGAATGCTGGCCTAATTTAGTATGGGAGTTGAAGCGTCGAAACATTCCTGTCGGATTGGTTAACGGCCGGATATCGGATCGATCTTATAGTCGATATATGAAATTTCAAAAGCTGGCAGCTGAAGTATTTGGCTCTCTTGATCTTTGCAGTATGCAATATACAATTGATGCTGAAAGAGTTGCATCATTGGGTGCACCTTCTGCCAACGTAACCTGTACTGGAAATATTAAATATGATTTTGATGTGGGACAGAACCGCTGCGGAGTAGCGTGTCTGTTTAAACGTAAGAAATCTGATGCACATCTCCTGTTGTTGGGTTCTTCTACTTGGCCAGGCGAGGAATTAATATTAGGACGCCTCTATCAGCAGCTGATAGAGAAACATCCACAGCTTATGTTGGTGATTGCACCTAGACATGTGGAGCGTACGAATGATGTCGAGAATGAATTAATAGAACTCGGCTTACAAGTTTGTCGTAGAACATCAACACAGCCAGCTAACGAAAGTGAAGTTATGTTGTTAGATACAACAGGAGAACTTTCTGGTCTATATGCAGATGCAGATATTGTTTTTGTTGGGAAAAGTTTATGTAATGGAGGTGGACAGAATCCTATCGAAGCAGCGGCTTATGGCTGTGCCTTGATTACGGGGCCTCATATGTGGAATTTCAAGGTTGAGTCAAAGATGCTGGATGAGGTGGGTGCTAGAGAAGTAATTGAGAGCGAGCAAGAACTTGTTGAACGAGTTGATTCACTAATTACTAATCAGGATAAAAGATTCCTGCTAAGCCGGTCTGCGGAAGAGGTATATCAGACTGGACGAGGGGCTACTAATAAGACGGTTTCTTTGCTAGAACATATTAGGGTTGGTTTGAATCATTAATTAAATTATATTTTGGCTATGAGTACAGATATATATGAATCAAGTAATGTTGATAAAAAAAGAGCAGCTATTCCTAATCATCGAAAAAGTAGAGTTAAACCTGGTGTAGAAAAAAAGCGTCGGAGGCGTAGCAGCAATCAGGGATTTAGACGGTTGATACATGTGGTAAAGAAAGATGGTAACAGGAAATACGTTAGTCTGCTTCTGATCACATTTATGGTCTTAATGTTGTTATATGCTCTCTATTCCAATTTTTTTTAAATCGTTTTCTGCGAATTGATCTTGCTATTGCAATGCGTATTAGATTCACTTATCCGGATTAGCGGATAAATAAGGTAAATGCTTGAGATTTTCAAAGTTTTAGCTGACGAAGCACGATTGCGAATTTTGCGGTCAGTGAATCAGGCAGAGTTGTCAGTTGCAGAACTGGTAGAAGCACTGCAGTTACCCCAATCAACCGTGAGTAGGCACCTTAAACCGTTAAAGCAGGTTGCACTGCTTAATTCTCGTCGTGAGGGCACTTCGGTTTACTATTTTTGCGGAAATTTATTTAATGATGAAGATTTTAAATCGTTGCTTCAAAATAGGCTGAAAGAACTACCGGATGCGCAAGCGGACTCTGTAGCAGTGGATAAAGTTCTCGATAAACGGCGAAGAAAACGGTTGGCATTTTTCGATCAAGTGGCTGGTAAGTATGATTCATTAGCTGAACCAGGAGGCGGATGGGATGCCTTAGGAACCGTGTTGGCGAGTGGGTTTATGAATGCTGAGGTAGCGGATTTAGGATGCGGCGAGGGAACGTTGTCTCTTATGCTCAGTCGTTTTGCCAAACGGGTTACATGTGTGGATCAATCCCAGAAGATGTTGGATCTGGTGGCTGAAAAAGCAAATGCAATGGGGTGCGGTGATCTGCTTGAATTTATACAAGCGGATGTAGAGAAATTATCGTTTGATCAGGAGCAGTTTGATGCCATCTTTTTATCTCAATCATTACATCATGTCTCCGCGCCGAGAGAAGTGGTAATACGTGCAAGCCATGGTTTAAAACCAGGCGGCAAATTGCTTATTCTAGACCTCTTGAAACACGATCATGAGTGGACGCGTGAACAGTGGGCGGATCAGTGGCTTGGGTTTGAAATCAATGAAGTACAGGAATGGATGTCAGATGCGCAGTTAGACGTTGTTTGTGTCGATTCATTAGAAGGCTTTGTACCTGATCTGTCTGTTTTAATGGCAGTAGGGGTGAAACATAACAGTTCAATGGAGAATGATGGTGAGTACGAAAAAAAAGACTAAAAAAGTGAAACAGGTTGATTATGCGGTTGCGGATTTAAGCTTAGCAGGTTTTGGACGTAAAGAGATGGAGTTGGCTGAGTATGAAATGCCTGGGTTGATGGCGTTGCGGGAAAAGTATGGAAAAGAGAAACCGTTAAAGGGCGCGCACATAACCGGCTCTCTGCATATGACGATTCAAACTGCGATGTTAATCGAGACGTTACAGGAGTTAGGAGCAAAAGTTCGCTGGGCTAGTTGTAATGTTTTTTCCACACAGGATCACGCGGCGGCTGCTATTGCCAAAACGGGGACTCCGGTATATGCCATTAAAGGTGAGTCGTTGGAGGACTATTGGGCGTACACGGATAAAATTCTAGATTGGGGAAATGGAAAAGGGCCTAATCTGATTCTAGATGATGGCGGAGATGCAACATTGTTTGTTCACCTGGGTGTGAAAGCTGAATCGAATCCTGAAATTCTTGACAAGAAACCTGAAAGTGTCGAAGAGGGAATTTTGTATGCTCAGTTAAAGAAAGCACTGAAAAAAGACCCTAAACGGTTTTCTCGAATTGCATCGGGTATTTTGGGCGTGTCTGAAGAGACAACAACAGGAGTTCACCGTCTGTATCAGATGGATGAGAAAGGTGAACTTCTCTTCCCCGCGATCAATGTAAACGATTCGGTAACCAAGACAAAGTTTGACAATTTGTATGGATGTCGCCATTCGTTGGTAGATGCCATTATGCGTGCAACGGATGTAATGCTCTCAGGTAAAATAGCGGTCGTGGCTGGTTATGGTGATGTAGGTAAAGGGTCGGTACAGTCATTAAAAGGGCAGGGAGCTCGTATTATTGTTACGGAGGTCGATCCCATTTGTGCGTTGCAAGCCTCGATGGAGGGGTATGAAGTAATGTCGATGGATGAGGCAGCTTGCATTGGAGATGTTTTTGTTACGACAACGGGTTGCTGTGATGTGATTACAGAGCGGCATATGAAAAAAATGAAAGATATGGCAATCGTTTGTAATATTGGTCATTTTGATTCTGAAATTCAGGTTGAAAAGATCAAGAAGTACGACTGGACGAATATTAAGCCTCAGGTTGATAAAATTACTTTCCCCAGTGGACGAAGTATCCTATTGCTGGCTGAAGGAAGATTAGCGAACTTAGGTTGTGCAACGGGACATCCGAGTTTTGTCATGTCGAATAGTTTTACTAATCAAGTGTTGGCACAGATTGAGTTGTTTACAAACATCGATAGTTATCCGGTAGGTGTATATACATTACCTAAGCTGCTCGATGAGGAAGTAGCTCGTTTACACCTTGATAAGCTAGGCGTTAAGTTGGATAGTTTAAACCGTCGACAGGCTAAATACTTGGGTGTTCCTCAAGAGGGACCGTTTAAACCTGCGCATTATCGCTATTAGCACATGTCTCGATCCACTGCGTCAGCAGGCGTGCCCCGAATAGGGTTGCGCCTGCTGCTTGGTGACGCTTCGCCGTCATCTCCCAAGCGGTACCTGCAATATCCAGATGAGCCCACGCGGTTTTCTCGGGAACAAATTCGCTTAAGAATCCCGCGGCCGTAGCTGTACCCGCACTCCCGCTTTTAGATAAATTAGATAGATCCGCAAATTGTGACTGCATGTCCTGAATGTACTCATCAAATAAGGGAAGTTGCCAAAGACGTTCTCCGCTTTGTTGTCCTGCCGTTAATAATGCGTCAATCAGTGGTTGATTATTTCCTAGGACTGCTGATGCAGCATCTCCCAAAGCAACGATCACTGCACCGGTCAAAGTCGCGATATCAACAATTGCCTGTGGGTTGTATTGCGCGGCATAACTAATGGCATCCGCCAAGATTAGACGACCTTCTGCATCGGTATTTAGTACTTCAACTGTTTTTCCGTTATGCATGTTAATGATATCGCCAGGTTTGGTGGCTGCTCCGCCGGGCATATTTTCGGCAGCACCTAATATACCGATTACAGGTATGTCAACATCCAGCAGACTGATCATTTGCATTGTGGCCATCACAGCCATACCTCCGGACTTATCATAGCGCATCCAGTCCATGTTTTTACCTGGCTTAAGACTGATCCCACCACTATCGAAGGTGACTGTTTTGCCGATGAGAATAAGTGGGCGCTGTGATTTGTTTTCAGTTTTGTGTTTTAAAATAATCAGTTGGGGTGTCGTTTTGCTGCCCGCTGAAACGGCTAGAATACCTCCGAATCCATTTTTTTTGAGTAGTTTTTCATCCATGATTGTACAAGATAAAGTAGAGCTATTGGCGAGATCTTTTGCATGCTCTGCAATGATTTGAGGTGTGGCTAAATTACCTGGTAGATTGGCAAGGTTAGCTGTTTTAATAAGTGCCTCACCTTGTATTTGTGCTTTTTCAATCAAAGCCCGGTTGGAAAGTGGTCCGGTAAATATAGTGGTGAATTTTTTATTTTTCGGCGGGGTGCTTTTTCCCTCTGTAAAGGTGTAAGAACCCCAGATGGCTGCTCGGCCAGCAAGAGTGTGATAGTGTGCTGCATCCCAATTATATGAGGGTATATGGTCGAGTAGAACAAATGTGCGGCAGCCTTCAGAAATGCCGGAACGAATGGAGCTGGAAATAGCATGTTGAATAGAATGCGCTTCCAATGTCTTACTGCCGCATCCCGCCAGCAGGATTAAAGGAGTGGAGATTAGATTTGAGTATACAAATGTTACTTCACCCAATTGCCCCTTAAATGATCTCTTCTTAATTGCATCTTTTAGTGTAGGGCGGAGATGGGATAACTCATCCGATAACAAAGGAGTTTCTCCCTGCGTTAAGATAATAAGTACATCAGCGGAAAGTGATTGAATATTTTTTTTTGTGAGGTTTAATTTCATTAATTAAAATAACTTTCTATCGAGAATGGTTATATCGTTATGTTTTAGTATTCGCTCAATATTCATGTAGCGAGCTGCTGATGAGTTATAAACAACCTTAATATTGTTTTTCTCTTCGCTGATGATGCAGGATAAAAAACCATCTACATTACGTAGCTCATTCTCAATCTTGTTTTTGTTGTTTGAAGTTAAACCACTAACACTAATTTCTTGAGTAATTTGCTCGGGCCTTACGCAACCGAAAAGAAATGCATGTTGGTTATCATTTGAACAGCTGGTGAGAGTTATAAAAAGTAGAGCCCAGCTGCTGATGCTAATAAACTTTATAAGTAATTTAAATCTCATGACAAATTCGGTGTCCATAAATGACCCTCCAATTATTGGGAAGCTCTAGCTTTTCTTGGAGTAGAAAGTAGAACAACTTTGCATCTTCTACAATTTTTGGGAATATTTCATCAAAAAGATAACAGAATTCATAATAGCCGCGGCTGGCATCTTCAAATTCTTCGAGCTGATGTAGCGCGATAGCTTCGAGAAGCATAGGTCCGGGACTGTCGGGGTATTTTTCTCTTAACGGAATTAGCATTTGCAAGGCAACCGCTGCGTTATTATGGTGAAGCGCGATGTTTGCTTTGTATAATCGTGCTCTGTTAGCTTGTTCAGGATAGTACTCAATAATTTGATCAGCAGAGATCATAGCAGTAGAAAAGTCTAACTCACTATACGCTACATTCATTTCAGTTTGCAGCACAGTCAAAGGTAGTGGATTATTTTGCAGCGCGTAGAAAGTTCTGACTCCAGCCAATAATATAATCACCGATGCGATAATGGTTAAATCTACCCGGTCTATTTTGGCTCTTTTTAACGTCTGTACTGTTTTGTTTAAAATAGGATTCGATAGTTGATAATACTTATCGTACTGATTATTAACCAGCATTACAAAAGCGGCACTAGACATGGAAATGGATTTTTTGTGTATCTGTTTTTTTTTGGTAATATACCATTCAATAAAACCGCTCATTGATAATCGTAAATAGTCATAAACGATAGAGTCGCCTGTATCAATTCGTTCTAGTGCTTTGATAAACAGATACTTTTGTAATATCGGCAGTTGATCGTTTGATAGGTCTATATCACGCCATTTTGAGAAGTGTAGTGTTTTTCCTGTTAGTTCTCCTTGTTGCAGCCGCTCGATCATAACCTCTTTCGTACCTTTTTTTATACTGCTACACATCATGGGCAACAATGCACAGTAGCCGTTGAGAAAATATTTTTTTTCCCGTGCCCATGCAATAGAGTAATCCTTTGCAGAAGGGTTCCAAAACAGACTTTCCAAGTTGGATATGAGGCGGGCTTTTTCATCGGAAAACTTCTTTTGTGAGGTTGATTGTTCATTCTGCCAACCAGCAATTCTTTCTAAAGACTCAATTTCATTCAGAAGTAGAGCGGAGAGATCTGCAGTTGCCAGTTCTGGCTCATAAATATCTCTTTCAAGAGGCTCGGATTGATTTCTCCACGAATGGATGCCGCGATGAGTTGGATCAAAATGTGATAAACTCCACCGCAGATAACGCATTAGTTTTGGCAGAAGCATGTCAATAAGACCGGAATCTTTTCGTTTGGACAATACGTCTTCTGCGACCATGCATATAATTGGTCGTGGTGCTGTCAAGTCGATGATTGTTCCGTTAGTTGCAATTGCACTGGGTATAGAACCACTTGATGTCTGCAGCCGCAAAATGCCACTTAGTAAGGACTCTGCAATCTGAATGTCTGTGGAGCTCCATGCGAGTATCTGAATCAGGGTGGTGTTGATATCAAATATATCATTACCTTTTCTATAGTTGTTAGACCAGGTGCCTTGTATTCGTCCTGTACCTAGGCGAAGAGAACTGGTCATCAATTCACGGCAAAGAAAATGGAGCTCATTCTGGTCGCGAGACTGACTGCTATAACCGGCATGGTTAATTCTGGAAGAGAGTCGCGAATTGAGTTCTGCTTCGAAATCTATTGCAAAAGTAGTATCAAATTTTTGGGCTAAATTTGGATCATCTTCGTGCGTGTAGATGCAGCAAAAATAGTTTTCATTGTTCTGTAAAACGATTTGATGATCATACAGTTCGATTCGAGATGTTACCTGGGCTTCACTATTGAACGCAGTTGGAACAAGTTTGGGATTTTTGCGATTGTTAACTCTTCCATAGAGAATTCCGTCCTCAATCATTAAAATTTCGATTGAACGTCGGGCTTTCATTTTTTCGCAATAGATAATGAGGCCGTCATATAAATGAACGATTTGATCGTTAAGCTCCATGTCGAGACTGAGGGCAGCATTCTCGGTTCGATCAAAACTAATATGACCTAGAGTTGAGAGGTACACCTCGACAATATTTTCATGGAGTGTCTGATGCTTTGCAAAATCAACGCTGAGCTGCCAATCTTCGATCCATTGTTGAGTGGGGAGCTTTTGTATATTATTAAGATCGTTGCGTTTTTTCATTCCTGATTTCAATCTGCTGTTCATAATTATTTTTAGCTACGTTATCGTTGACGCAAACGCTCTGTTCAATTTTAATTCACCATTCGTTGCTCCTTACTACGTTAAAAGTATTTATAGGTATTTAATTTTATGTCCAAGAAAAAAAGCAGTTCATCCAAAAAAACATCCGCTGTACGTAAAAGCACTGCAAAAAAAAGTGTGAGCAAGAAGACGGTTTCTAAGAAAGCGCCAACGAAGAAGAAAGTTGCAAAAAAAAGCAGTACTAAAAAAACCAGTTCTAAGAAAAGTGTAAAGAGAACAAATCAGGCAGCAAATAAAAGCGTGCCGGCTGGAAAAACTAATACATCAACGTTGGAAAAAAGCAAAAGTGCGAAGCAAAAAGAAGTTGTTTTAAATGTGGATGATGGCGCTGGATCCACTTCTATCATGGAGCGCGAAGAGCGAAACGATCGCATAAAGGATTTAATGGCTTTGGCGGCAGAGCATGGGTTCTTGACGTTTGAAGACATTAACGAAGCATTTCCTGAAGATTTGGTGTCGGTTGAAGATATCGAGAAAATTGTCGGCTTACTCCAGAGCATGGAAATCGATATCATCAAGCAGGATGATGTTGAGGAATATCAGGCGCGAATGGAAAAAGAGCAGGCTGATAAACAGAATTCGCGCAGTGATGTACTCGACGACCCTGTTCGTATGTATCTGAAACAGATGGGTCAGGTGCCGCTCTTAACTCGTGAGCAAGAGGTCGAGATTTCGATGCGTATTGAAGAGGCTGAGATTGCGACAACCAGTATGTTCAATCGTCTGGGATGTGCGACAGATGCCTACTTGGGCGTTATTAAGCGTTTAGAGGACGGTAAAGAGCGATTTGATCGGATTATATCCGATAAACATGTAGAGTGTCGTGAAGATTATTTTAATGATCTCCCCAAAGTGCTAAAGGGTATTGATAGGAATCGTGAAAGTAAGCTAAAGTACTATAAAGAGTATAGTGCGGCAAAGAAAGATTCGGAAGCGTATAAAAAAGCGGTCAGGAATTTCAATTCAGCACAACAGCGACTATCGAATTTGTTTAAAGAGCTTCATTTTAAACAGAAAGCTATCGAAGATATTGTTCCCGAAGTTGATACGTATTTTAAGAAAATGAATGCTATTCTCACGGAAGAAGAACGCTTGAAGAAGAGTCGTGCAAAAGATGCAAAGAAAAAGCTTAGGGCTGTCCGTAAAGAGCTCACCGAACTTGAATTATATCTTCAGATGAATCATGTTGAATTCCAGGAACACCACCAAACGCTCAAAGTTTGGCTACGCAAAGGATTGCGGGCTAAGACCGAAATGATTGAAGCGAACCTGCGTTTGGTCATCAGTATTGCGAAGAAGTACACCAATCGTGGTCTGTCTTTCCTAGATCTCATTCAGGAAGGTAACATGGGGCTGATGAAAGCGGTGGAAAAATTTGAGTATCGACGAGGTTATAAGTTTAGTACTTATGCAACCTGGTGGATTCGGCAGGCTATTACGCGCTCTATTGCTGACCAGGCACGTACGATTCGTATCCCGGTTCATATGATAGAAACCATTAATAAATTGATGAGAATTCAGAAGCAGTTATTGCAGGAGTTTGGTCGAGAGGCAACGCCGGAAGAGCTGGCGGAAGAGATGGATCTTGCCGTTGATCGTGTCCGGGCAATTCTGAAAATTGCTCAACAACCTATTTCGCTGCAATCGCCGATTGGGGATAGTGAAGACACTCACTTTGGAGACTTTATTGAAGACAAAGCTGCTGAGAAACCTGATGAGGTAACAGCATTCAGTCTTCTTAAAGAAAAAATTAGTGATGTGCTGTTAACGCTTACCGAGCGTGAACAGGAGGTATTGACACTCCGTTTCGGATTGGTAGATGGTTATCCTCGCACCTTGGAAGAGGTTGGGCGAAAATTTAATGTGACACGTGAGCGGATTCGGCAGATTGAAGCAAAAGCGTTGCGGAAAATGCGCCATCCAACGCGCATACGCAAACTGGAAGGTTTCTTAGACGGCGAATAGGAGTCGACTGGTATTTACAGTAAGACCGTCTTGCCGGTTCCTTGTTTGATCTCTCCAATTATTTTGGCCGGCTGTTTTTCTCGTTTTAAAATCTGCAAGGTTGATTCCACATCCTTCAGAGATACGATTAGAACATAGCCAATTCCCATATTGAATACGCGGAACATTTCCTCCGGATTAATATTTCCGGCTTCTTGAATGAAACTGAATATGGCTTGTGGTTTCCAGTTTTCCGTATTAATAACCGCATCTAGTCCATCCGGTAACACGCGGGGGACATTGTCATATAAGCCGCCGCCTGTAATATGAGCCATGCCGCGAATATCAACTTTCTTCATTACTGCTGTAACGGGCTTGAGATAACTTTTATGAACAGCCAAAAGTGCTTTCTCGAACGTTATTTTGGTTCCCGGTACGTGATCGTCGAGGGATAAGGCGGCTTGATCAAAAATGACTTTTCGAGCTAATGAGTAGCCATTGGTTTGTAGTCCAGTTGAGGGAAGACCGATTAGGATATTTCCTTTCTTAATTTTTTTGCCCGTAATGACTTTTCGGCGTTCAACTGTGCCAACCACCGTTCCAACTAGATCATACTCACCAGCAGGGTATAACCCCGGCATTTCAGCGGTTTCACCTCCTAATAAAGCCATATCATTCTGCTTACAGGCTTTACAAAAACCGCTGATAACTGATTCGAAAACAGCGGGTTCCAATGCGGCGGCACCCAGATAGTCTAGAAAGAACAGCGGTTTAGCTCCCTGCACAAGAATATCGTTAACGCAGTGATTAACCAAATCCTGGCCGACGGTATCATGTCGGTTGGCCATATGAGCTACTTTCAGTTTTGTGCCAACACCATCGACAGAACTCACCAATAGATGATCTGTACCCGGTGATTTGAATAGCCCGCCAAAAGAACCCAACTCACTAATCACACCGGATGTATTGGTTTGCTTCACTTTTTTCCCAATACGTTTCAGTGAATTCATCATCACATCAATATCAACACCGGCTTCGGCATAGGCTGATTTTTTCTTTTTCATATGTATCTCATTCTATTTTAATTGGAGTGGATCTCGATCTTTAATTGATATTTCCAGTTCTAGGCTGTGGTTCAATGTCTTCTGGATCAGGTTCTTGTATGTAGGAAGGTACCCACGCTCTGTATGTGTATGTTCGGATATAATAACGGAACGTCCTGCAGCATTAGCGGCTAATACGGCATGATGACTCATTTCACCCGTTAGGTAGCAGTCAGCATCGATAGCGTTTAGGACCGATGCACCAGCTCCTGCACAACAAGCAACGGTTTTAATCGTCTTGTTTCCAGCATCGGCAATGCGCAGATAGGGTGCGTTTATGTGTGATTTAATTCGTTTAGCCAAAGTGGATAAGGTGACTTCGCGTTGGAGTTTAACCAACCGTACAGAGCTAGATTCCTGATTTATTTCGGATTGATTCGTAATGGTCTTAGCCGCACCGACACCCTGAGCTAACCAGTCATTTACGCCACCGGTAACTGTATCAAGGGCGGTATGAGGCGAGTAGACGGCTATTTTCTTCTGTATCAGTGTTAGCAGCAAAGATTCAGTAGGATCGGAGTGTCTGAGTGTTTGAATGGGATGAAAGAGAATAGGGTGATAGGCAATGATAAGAGAGACTTTTTTATCGATAGCTTCTTTGAGTACAGCCGATGTCAAGTCGATGGTAAGAAGTGCGCGTTTAACGATAGGGTTAGTAGTAGGTTCGAGTAGTAATCCAACATGGTCCCAATCAGATGCTAATTCAAGCGGTGCAATCGCATTCAGGTTTTTTACGATATCGGATAATTTCATGGTTATACGATTACTGTATGTTACTTGTTAAATCAATTGTAGGTCTTGAAATAAAAAAACGCTCTACAAATGTAGAGCGTTTTACAAATCCGGCAGGCTGGATTAGAATGTTTGCTGAATGAAAATCATAACAAACAGAGCTACGGTTTCAATGATACCTAGTGTTGTTAGATAGTTACCAAATCCTTCGCCGGTTTCTGCGAGTGCATCACAGCCTGCAGCACCTGCTTTGCCCTGATACCAAGCCGAGAATCCCATCGCAATTCCGCCTATGATGCCAGCGCCTAGAAGAACAGGAGAAGCATCGGCACCAATGATAAAGTTCATAAGTAGCAGACCATAAATGGTCTGTGAGAGGGGTGCGCCGATGAATACCAGCAAGATGAAGGGCGCAGCCTTACCTTGCAGATAACATTTTTTCCACGCTCCAATACCGGCCATGCCTGCGGTGCCTGTTCCAAGTGCTGATCCAATCGCAGCAAATCCAAGAGCCATTGCGGCGCCCAGTTTTGCGAGTGCTGTCATTGTTGCTACGTCCATTTCATACCTCCGTTCATCGGTTCCTAAGATTAAAACTTTTCATCTGTTCGTTTAAAAGGATTGTAATGCAGGCCGCCCCATTGAACGCCCGCATGGCTCGAAAATTCAAGTGTGTTAAGTCGGATACCATGCACCAAAATGCCCATGGCACAAAGTAATATATTCAGAGCATGTCCACCGAAGAGTGCCAACGCGGCAATGAGACCTCCAACAATTATTCCGCTACTACCCAAGGCTTCGATCGCCATGGTATTGAATGCATTTGCAATGGCAAATGAGGCAGCACCGACCGCGTAGAGACGAACGTAGGAAATGATGTCGACAAAGTTACTGATTACATCTAGCGCTAATGTCACCAAGCCAAAGTATGCTTTTTCCATCACTAGGCTGATTACAATGAGCAACAAGCCAGCAGCAAGGACATATAGCATCTGAGGTGGAAAATCTTTGGCAAGAACCATCATTCTTACCGCGAAGAACATAGTAAGGGTGGAACAAATCCAGCCCAGATCAGCGAGTGCGGACCATGAGTTAATTTTACGGATTAGATTCCACACATGACCTATAACCAAATGAACCGTTCCCAGTACGAAGCAGAAAAACATGACGTTGTTCATAGCCATTGCATCATCACCATTTCCTCGTAACCAATCATTCGAGAGGCTCTGAAGCGGAGCGGGAAGGGCAGAAAAGTTCATGCCGAAATAGGTGCCGGTTAATGCGCCCCACACAACGGTGCAACCACTCATGATATAGAGCAGGTTAAAGACATATGCCGGCGCTTTTTTGTTTTTTTGCTGCGCCAGTAGGGTTAATGCAATAAAGAGCAATCCATAACCGGCATCGCCGATAAGCAGTGCAAAAAAGATACTAAGAAACAGAAGAAAGATGGCACTAACATCTAACTCTTTATAACCAGGTACAACACCGATAACACCCAACACGGCTTTGATTGGGTCAACCCATTTGGGATTACGCAACAGCGTAGGCGGTGTATCTTCAGGGCCAATTTCATCGAGAATATATGCCCATCCATGTTGCTGTGCTGCATCGTCCAGTGTTGATTCTTGTTCAGCGGGAATATAGCCCTTGAGGTAGGCTAGCTCTTCACTAAAACCCATACCGTGTTTTACTTCCTGATATACAACTTCATCTTCAGCTTCGGAGCAGATACGCTCGGTAGTAGCACGATGTTGTGACAATGCTTTCAGCTGGGCATCGATTTCTGCGAGGGATTTGTTAGCATGGTTTAATTGCTGTTCAAGTTCATGCAAGCTCAGTTCGGGCAATGCAATCGTTTGTATCGATGTAGTGATCGGCGTGCGGGAAATTAGAATAGAGTAAATCGATGATTTATCACGTGATGTTTCTATCTGTGTAACGTCTTCAGAGCAATTAGCTGCCTCTTTTAAGCCGGACTGGCAAAGCATTACAAACAGTCCTTGATTGATAAGTTTTTGAAGACTTGCTGGATTTACATCTCCGAAAGGTTCAATTCTTTCTTTTTCAGATTCAAGCCGTTGGATTTCATCTTCCAGTGCACTCTTGTTTTGAAGGCAAGAGTGAACGGCATTAACTACATCATCATGTGTCGTATTAGCTTGGGTCGGCGCTTCATGGTTGGAAAGCACCTGATGCACTGTTTGTGCCCGTTGGTAAACTTGCTTAGCTTTCTCTACGCTTTCGCCTGTGGGGGAATCAATGTGTTCAATGTGAACACTTTTAAGTTCGCGTAATTGATCCAGCGCATGTTGTTGCTGCGCCTTTGTGCAGAGCAGGGTCAATTTTTTCATTTTAACGATCATGAACTTTTCCCCTTTGCAATTTTAGAGCGGGCAACGGCTGCAGTTTGCTGATCTCCCATGAAAATACGAATGACTCGAATATTCTCTTTGGCTTCCGGAATTTTTACTTTCTCGAATAGATTGACTCGCTGTGTGGTGGTTCGCAACTCTTCTCCGAGCAGACGGTGCTGTTCTTCCATTACCTGCCGCTCGACACGCAAACGCATGAGCTGTTTTAGAACGCGAACACCTTCGTCCATCCAGGGATCTGTTTCAAATAGGTCAGGTGTGGTTTCGTTGAACTCCAAATCGTCTAAAATCGGAATGTTTACCCCAGCGATATTACCGCGCGAGGTCTTTAAGCGTGAAATGCTAACATATTCAGAGAGATCAATTTCTTCAGAATATAATTTGATCCAGCTGGCAAGTTGCTCGCGCTCTTGCTGTTCTTCTTGACGCTTATTAACAATTTCTAGATCAAGTTTACGCATCTCCATTTGCAACTGCTGTTTCTTAAGCTGCAACGTAGGTAGGTATCGCTGAAACCGCTTAAGCGAATCACGCTGGGTCTTCAACTCATTTTTGGTTAACTTGATCTTTGCCATGATGATTAGTCGTTAGTGGGCCAGAATTTGTCCGTAAGTTTAGATGAAATGCCGGTTTCAGCTGGATCAAAAGAATCCGCTAGAATTTTCCAGCCTGCATCGAGTGCAGTTTCTAGTGGCATGTTTACACTAATATCCATCATTTCTGATTCAAAGCGCTCGCCATAGGTCAGTAGTTTGCTGTCCCAGTCGCTCATCCGGAATCCCATTGACTGTTTCTCCAATGTTTCTTTGTAGGATGCATACAGCTGAATCATTGTGTCCATAACGGTGCGGTGGTCTTCACGAGTGTCTTTGTTTACCATTTGTTTCAGACGGCTCAATGAACCAAACGGCTCAATACGTCCGTTTTTGAGGTAGAATTGTCCCTCGGTAATATAACCAGTGTTATCTGGAACAGGGTGGGTGACATCGTCACCCGGCATAGTCGTGACACCGAGAATGGTTATCGATCCAGAGCCTTCAAAATCAACCGCTTTCTCATAACGAGCCGCTAGCTGTGAGTAGAGGTCACCAGGATAGCCTCGGTTTGATGGAATCTGCTCCATTGTAATAGCAACCTCTTTCATAGCATCAGCGAAGTTGGTCAAGTCGGTAAGCAACACCAGCACTCGCTTGTTCTGGAGTGCATATTGTTCCGCAACAGCAAGTGAGACGTCAGGCACAAGCAGACACTCCACCGTTGGGTCGGATGCTGTGTGAACAAACATAACAGTTCTGGAGAGAGCACCACTTTCATCTAGTTTATCACGGAAATACAGATAGTCATCATGCTTAAGCCCCATGCCGCCTAGAATGATTACATCTACCTCTGCTTGTAGGGCAATCTGTGCTAGTAGCTGGTTATAGGGTTCGCCCGCTACCGAAAAAATGGGAAGCTTTTGAGACTCTACCAAGGTGTTGAAGAGGTCAATCATCGGAATACCGGTACGCACCATATTTTCGGGAATAATACGTTTCGCGGGGTTTACCGAAGGACCACCGATCTCAACCATATTATCATTAATTTCGGGGCCGTTATCTCGAGGGTTGCCCGATCCGCTGAACACACGACCCAGAAGGTTTTCCGAGAAGGGCACCTGCATGGTTCGACCGAGGAAACGAACTTTTGCATCGGTTCCAACGCCACGACCACCTGCAAATACCTGTAGATAAACCATCTCATTCTCTAAACGAATTACTTGGGCCAGCGATGTGCCGTGTCCTGACTCAACTTGAGCCAGTTCACCAGCAATTACTTCGTCTGCTTTTACAACGATTACGTTGCCGTTGATCGCCTCTACGCGATGATAAACTTTATTCTGCATTTTGAGTACCCTCCGCAAGCAGTGCCTTCCACTGCTCAACACATTGATTAAATTCTTCTGTTTGGAAGACACATCCATTCATATCACGACAGATCTGTGAAATCCGTTGAAAGAAGGTCCGTGCTTCGGTTTTATCGGCAAAGTGAAGATTCGAGCGCAACAGCTCAAGCAGCATGGAGAAGACATAGCGTTGCCGTTCTACAGAGTTATTAGAGTCGATATCGTCAAAGGCGTTCTGTTGAAGATAGGTGTTATCAATGTACTCACCTTTAAGATAAACAACAAAGTCATCTAAGGAGGTGCCTTCTTCGCCAACAACCTTCATCATCTGACCCACTTCGTTACCGTTTCGCAGCATTCGATTCGCTTCTGCAAGCTGATCGGGTTCAACTACGCTTGGATATTTGCTCCAACTCTCAAGCGGATCGATGGCAGGGTAGCGGCGTGCGTCAGACCGAGAACGAGATAGACCATGGAAACAACCCACAACTTTTAAGGTAGCCTGTGTCACTGGCTCCTCAAAGTTACCGCCTGCTGGTGATACCGTGCCTCCGATCGTGACCGAACCTTTTTCGCCGTTTTTCAATCGAACAACGCCACCGCGCTCATAGAAAGATGCAATCACAGATTCCAGATAGGCCGGAAAGGCTTCTTCACCGGGAATCTCTTCCAAACGTCCTGACATTTCACGTAGTGCCTGTGCCCAGCGAGATGTGGAGTCTGCTAACAATAGCACATCGAGACCCATTTGACGGTAATACTCAGCGAGTGTGACACCTGTATAAACAGAGGCTTCACGAGCGGCAACCGGCATGGAGCTGGTGTTACAAATAATAAGCGTTCGTTCCATCAAACTTTTACCCGTTCGCGGGTCAATTACTTCTGGAAATTCACGCAGTGTTTCCACCACCTCACCAGCCCGTTCTCCGCAGGCTGCGATGATCACAATATCGACTTCTGCGTTACGAGAAGTAACTTGCTGAAGTACTGTTTTACCGGCACCGAATGGACCAGGAATACAGTAGGTACCGCCTTTAGCAACTGGAAAAAATGTATCGATCGTTCTTAGTTTGGTTGCCATTGATTCTTCGGGTCGCAGGCGCTCTGCATAGCACTTGATCGGCATTTTTACTGGCCACTTTTGCATGATTTGGCATTCGCGCGTATTGCCTTTATCATCTTTCAATGTGGCAATCACATGCTCAACTGTGTACTCCCCCGCAGGTGCAACCTCCTGTACGGTCCATTTTCCTTGAAGGGAGAAGGGGACCATGATCCGGTGTTCGTATAACCCTTCTGGAATAGTGCCCAGTGTTTCGCCTGATTCAACAATATCACCAACTTTGGCCACCGGTGTGTAAGACCACTTGGTGTCGCGGGGGAGGGGATCAAGGTAGGTACCGCGCTGCAGGAAGAAACCACACTGCTCGGCAAGAGCAGGCAGGGGATTCTGAAGCCCGTCAAAGACCTGAGTCAGCAAGCCTGGCCCCAGCTCAACCGAGAGAAGATCACCTGTAAACTCAACGTCGTCACCGATTTTAAGCCCAGTCGTATCTTCAAAGACCTGAAGTTCTGCGATATTTCCACGAATTCGGATGACCTCAGCTTTTAAGCGCAACTCTGTTCCGCTCAATCGGGCATAAGCCACTTCATTCAAAATAACGGGATTTTCAAATTCTACTTTGAGCAGGTTACCGTTTACTCCAACCACTTTACCAATATTTGCACTCATATACTTATTCCTTGTCCGTAAAATAAAAAACCGCAGATTTAATTTACTGCGGCTGCTTCCGACTCCGTATTTAGTGTAATCGTTTTTTCTAAATTCTCTCGGCCTGTGTTATCATCCATTCGGTTCCAGCGTGTAGCAAGGCGTAACTGAACAGCATAGGCTGCTAATTTCGCGAATCCAAAGGTGTCTTCACGAATAAAATCTTCCGCTAACTGCCAGCGAGCACCGTCAAGTATCCGCTCTTGTTCGGCTGGATTATCAGCGACAAATGCTTCTTGCACGTGGGTTTCAATCCATCCCAGAAAACCGGTGTGCGGTCGGATAAATGTCTTCACATCCACTCCGCGAGCTTGTGCTCGCTGTGTAGCAACCGCATTGCGTAGTTGTGTTTCTGCTCCAAACCAGCGTTGCGCAAACGAATGCGTAGAAGGATGTTTAACAGAACCCTGTAATAGAGCGTTTAATACATCATACTCATCGGCCGAAACGGTTGAGCGGCAAGCTTCCCGAAAAGAATCTGCAGATATCTGAGGTTCTTTTTCTAATGTGAGGTGGGGAAGGCTGGCAATGAGCGCGTAATACATAAATTTTACCGCTTAAGCATCTGCAACGGGTTCACGAACGGCTTCACTTACCAGCTTTGCAAGTTCCGGGCGGAGGAATGAACTGAGAGCAGCCGCAATCGCTTCGCCCGTATAATCCAGATAGACATTCTTCTCTTTAAATCCAAGGGTAAAGCCGCTTAAAACGTCGTGATGCGTTTCTAATGCGATGGATGTTCCAGAAGAAGCTGCTAATTCAGCACAGAAGGCGGTGAGTGATGCAGCATCTTTTTCATTCACCGTAATCTCAATGGATCCAGATTCTTTATCAATCGACTGTTTGATTAAATCTTTAATGAAATCGGTGGTGAGGGAGTCATTAACGGAATGCTGAAGAGAGGACTGAACCACTTTTTCACAGCATTGACCCAGTGAAATTAATAAGTCACGAGCCGATTGTTTTATCGTCTTGACCGACCGCTCTGTAAACGCAGCAGATTCCTGTTCAGCCGCTGCTCGTTTATCGGCACAATCTTTCTCGGCCGCAGCTAGTAGCTGTTCTGCTTCTTTCTTAGCATTTGCGATGATTTCATCTGCTTTTAGGGTTGCAGCATCTACACCCTCTTTTTGGATTTGATCGATTAAGTATTGTATTTTCTCGGCCATGTCTCCCCCAGTTAATTGGAATAATCATATCGATATAAATGGATTGATCTAATGATGCAAGCGCCTTTCTCAAGAAAAGCGGAGAGTGGATATTATTTCCGTTAAAAATCGATGAACGCACCAAGATCACGAAGCATTTCGAGCGTAATATCACCACTTATTTTCAGGCTGTCTGTAGATATCTTATCCAGTGAATCTTGTTCCGTATGCCAATAATCATTCAGCTTATCTTGCGAGCCAAAATAAAAATCGATCAGATCAATGGCAGGAATGTTAATATTGAGAAATGGGACATGGTCGTCTGTTATGATGGTATGGGGCCGTAAAACTATTTTTTCACGTACATCCAGTTTCCTAGATGCTTTGATTAAGCTTTTCAGTAGTTTTGGGTCGCTATTGGCTGGTACGGTGTAAGTTAAGTTTTTATCTCCGATCATATCGAGCAGGATCATCGCTCGATAACGCTCCAGCTGACCCTCTTTCTGCAACCTTGTGGCGTAGTGGCGGCTTCCGTGTAATCCATCGCCGGGAATAAAGTTAGCGATGCCTTCTTCGCCATCAAAAAATGCAAATATGATACCATGATTAAGTGGCTGATTCTTTAAAACACGAGCGAGTTCTATCAAGACGCCGGTGCTAGAGCCAGAATCGTTTGCACCCTGAAAATTGGGAATACCCGGCATCGTATCAAAATGAGAACCAAGAATAATGGAGTCACCAGACCGTCCCGGCAGGTAGGCGAGTACGTTCATCATATCTTTAAGACCTTCAGGGGTGCTATCCGTGAAGGCATCGATCTCAACCAAAAGTCCAATCTGTTCAAGTCGATCTGCGATATGTTGAGCAGCCGCATGTCCTCCCGGCGTTCCAGCATCTCGTGGAGAGAAAGCAACTAGGCGTTCGACTTCTTGAAATGCTTTCTCTCCGTCAAATGCAGGTAGGTTAACGGTTTCCTGTTGACAGGCACTGAGACTCATCATGAGGCAGATCATAGGGAGCCACTGCCTATAGCATTGAGTCGGCCAGCGCATCATTCAGCTTTGGAAGCTTCTCGAGCGGCGTATATTTTTTCAATGACAGAGGAGCAGAGAGCTTCATCTTCTTTCAAGAGTCGAACAGCTGCATCACGGCCTTGGCCCAGTTGCGTACCTTCCATGGAGAGCCACGAGCCTTTCTTCTCAATGATGCCGGCGTCAATGGCTGTATCGATAACCGAGCCTGCGTAGGAGATGCCTTCTGCATAGAGAATATCAAATTCAGCCTGCGTGAAAGGAGGGGCAACTTTGTTTTTTACGACTTTGATTCGAGTGCGGTTACCGTAAACTGTACCACTGGCATCTTTTAACTGCCCAATGCGCCGAATATCCATGCGCACTGATGAGTAGAACTTAAGTGCTCGTCCGCCCGGCGTCGTTTCCGGACTACCGAACATAACACCCACTTTTTCTCTGATCTGATTGGTAAAGATGCATATACAACGGGAGTGGTTAATGGCCGCCACGAGTTTACGGAGGGCTTGTGACATCAGACGCGCTTGCAAGCCAACATGCGATTGACCCATCTCGCCATCCAGTTCCGCCTGTGGAGCGAGGGCTGCTACGGAATCAACCACCACAACATCGAGCGAATTACTTTTCACCAATGCTTCACAAATATTGAGAGCTTCTTCACCCGAGTCTGGCTGCGACACTAATAAATTATCAATGTCCACACCGATTTTTTTTGCATACATGGGATCAAGTGCATGTTCCGTATCAATAAAAGCACAAGCGCCACCGCCTTTCTGGGCATTGGCAATAATATGTGAAACCAGCGTGGTTTTGCCGGAGGATTCAGGACCGTAAATTTCAATGATTCTGCCACGCGGAACGCCACCGATGCCGAGTGCTAAATCGACCGTGAGTGCTCCCGTTGAAATTGACTCTATCTGTTTGTTGGATGCCGCTTCGCCCAGTTTAACAATAGCTCCCTCGCCATACTGCTTTTGAATCTGCGCAACAACTGTACTCAATGCCACATCGGGCTCCTGTGAAACACTTTTTTTAGCCGCCATACGATATATCCCAACCTTTCTGATTATAGTTTATGAAGACTGCCTCAACCATCTGGTACTGTCAACGTATCCCAGAAGTTTCTGCATGATATAATGTAAAAGAATGAACTAGCTAATTAATGGTGAAGAAGTCTCGCGATTTTTCGTCAGTCTGGGATTATCCGCGCCTTTAACCAGTTAACTAGTAACCAAAAGAGAAATAATGCAGCCCAAAAATCGATTTTTTCCCCTGAATATAGAACGACCTAGAAATGTAAAAAATGATCTGCTCTCCGGTTTGACCGTTGCACTCGCACTGGTTCCGGAAGCGGTAGCGTTCTCTTTTGTGGCGCGAGTTGATCCAGTTATTGGGCTCTACGCTGCCTTTATGATGGGTTTAATTACGGCGCTGTTTGGAGGCCGTCCTGGTATGATTTCCGGTGCCACCGGTGCTGTTGCCGTTATCTACGCTCCGTTAATGATAGGTCTACATGAACAGGGTATGGCTGGAATTGATGCTGAGAGCTATCTTTTCACAGCGGTTATTATGATGGGAATCATTCAGGTATTATTCGGATTGTTCCGTCTCGGAAAATTTATACGGCTTGTGCCGCATCCCGTTATGTTGGGATTTGTTAACGGACTAGCCATTGTAATTTTTATGTCACAGTTTGAGATGTTCTGCGTTGGGCATGGAGAATCAGCTCATCTACTCCCCCTAGTTCCATTTGCCTATATGCTTGGAATGACGTTGCTAACAATGCTCATAAGTTTATGGCTACCTCGATTTACCAAAGCTGTTCCTGCCACGTTGATGGCGATTGTCACGGTCACGTTGTTGGCAATCGGGTTGAAAACAGTCGGCATTCACGATGCACGTACCGTCCTCGATTTTGTGCAAAGTATGGATTCGAATAAAACTACTATCGCTGCCTCGTTACCCACCTTTTCAATGCCTTCTGTTCTATTTGATATAACAGTATTACGGATGATATTTCCCTATGCGCTATTAGCGGCAGCAGTAGGGCTCATTGAGTCACTCATGACACTTACACTGGTAGATGAGTTGACTGAAACCCGCGGACGCGGAAACAAAGAGTGTATCGGGCAAGGGTTGGCGAATGTTGTGAACGGCTTTTTTGGTGGCATGGGTGGATGTGCCATGATTGGGCAGAGTATGATCAACATTAGAGGAGGAGGACGTGGGCGACTATCCGGTGTTGCAGCAGCACTATTTCTGCTCATGTTTCTACTGTTTCTGGCTCCGCTGGTGGAGATGATTCCGCTGGCAGCTTTGACAGGTGTAATGTTCATGGTCGTGATCGGTACGTTTGAATGGTCCAGCATCCGAATCTTGAAAAAAATACCAAAAATGGATGCGTTCGTGATAGTTCTGGTTTCAACGGTTACCGTAATTCACGATTTAGCTGTAGCCGTTTTGGTGGGTATAATTGTCTCCGCACTTGGTTTTGCCTGGGAGCATGGAAAGAAAATGCAGGCATCCATCTCGATGAGTGAGTCAGGGGCTAAAATTTATCATTTGGAAAGTGCACTGTTCTTCGGGTCAGCACAATCGTTTAAAGAGCTATTTGATCTGGCTAACGATCCAGAACATATCGTGATCGATTTTGAGCAAGCGCGGGTTTACGATCATTCTGGTATTGAAGCGATTGAAAATATCACACGGCGTTATGCTCAATATGACAAAAAATTGCATCTGTTGAATTTGAGCATGGAGTGCAACGAATTATTGGAAAAAGCGGACAACATCGTAGAACTTAGTGTGATTCAAGACCTCGACTGGCATATTGCCGACGACCGGCTAGCATAAATATTAGACCCATTCAGGAACCAGATTCTGATCGTCATGCGGTGGGCGGGTATAGTCTGAGTCAGGCGGACGGGGCGGCAGGGTGGGGATCTCTTTATTTTTTTCCTGATAGGGAATCTGATTGAGTAGGTGAGCGATGCAATTGATGCGGGCGCGGCGTTTATCGTCCGCTTCTACTACCCACCAAGGAGATTCAGTCGTGTGCGTATGCTCAAACATTTCATCTTTTGTTTTGAGTATTCGACCCATTTTTCGCGTGATATAAGGTCCATATCACTCAGTTTCCAATGCTTGAGTGGGGATGCTATGCGAGCCTGAAAACGGCGTTCCTGTTCTCGATTGCTGACAGAAAACCAGTACTTAATAAGAATAGTGCCTGAGCGAATCAACATTCGTTCAAACTCCGGACAACTATGAAAAAATTCAGTAACCTGTTCTTTTGGTATAAAACCCATCACCCGGTCAACACCGGCTGCAGGTAGCTCTGCTACATACCGTTTAAAATACCACTCGTTTCGTTGACGATCATTGGGTTTTCCGAGTGCCACAATGCGTACCACACGCGGGTTAAGACATTCCGTGATCCGTTTAATCACTCCACCTTTACCGGCGGCATCACGACCTTCAAAGAGTACGACAACTTTCAGTTTCTCACTTTGTATCCACTCTTGGAGCTTAACGAGTTCAATTTGAAGGTCGGCTAGAACGGTTTCGTATACCTCTTTCTTAAGCCGACCTGACTTGGTGTAATCGCAGGGCTTGGTGGAGATCGTTAGTGACATGGCTACATGTTTAACGATCTTGAAAAGAAATCAAATAAAAAATGAGATACAAAAAAACCCGCCAAAAAGACGGGTTTCATATCAGAACGGAGAACGGTTAGATGCCGAAATCGTCCGCCCGAACCATATCAGGTTCAACGCCTAACTCATCCACCATTTCGTTCACGCACTGAAGCATGATCGGGGGACCACAAAGGTAATATTCTACTTCAGTAGGGTCTTCGTGTTTATCGAGATACTCTTCGAGGCAGACCTGATGAATAAAGCCGGTAGAACCTTCCCAGTTGTCTTCGGGTAGCGGATCACTCAAGGCTACGTGCAGCGTAAAGTTAGGGAACTCCTTTTCAAGCTGTTTGAACTCATCCATGTAGAAGAGCTCGCGTTTTGAACGGCCACCGTACCAGAAGGTAATACGACGATCTGACCCGATACGTTTGAGCTGGTCAAATATATGCGAGCGCATCGGAGCCATTCCGGCACCGCCACCAATGAAGCACATTTCGCGATCGGTTTCCTGTGCAAAGAATTCTCCATAAGGACCAGAGATGGTGATCTTATCGCCCGGCTTGAGGTCGAATACATAACTCGAGCAGATTCCGGGAGGATATTCAGTCCCTGGCGGGGGAGATGCAATACGGATATTCAGCATGATGATATCGTCTTCTAATGGGAAGCTAGCCATCGAATAGGCGCGGAAGCAGTCCTCATCATTGTTGGCAACTAGTTCAAACATATTGAATTGCTCCCAATCGCTCCGATATTCGTCACCGATTTCAAAATTCTTATACTCAAGACCCTTGTATGCTGGCACATCGATCTGGATGTAACCACCGGCACGGAAATCAAGTTTTTGTCCCTTTGGCAACTCAACAACCAGTTCTTTAATAAAGGTTGCCACGTTTTCGTTAGACCGAACCGTACATTCGTATTTCTTGATGTCTAGAATTTCAGGTTCAATATCCAGTACCATGTCATCTTTAACTTTTAGCTGACAGGCAAGGCGAACACCTTCCTTGGCTTCCGCTTTGGTAACTTGTCCGGCCTCAGTCGGGAGCAGATCGCCGCCTCCTTCTAGAACTTTACATTTACACATGGCGCAGGTGCCACCGCCGCCACAGGCAGATGGAAGGAATATCTTCTCATTAGTCAGCGCTGACAACAGCGATGTGCCGGGCTTAACATCAATCTCGCGGGAACCCTCATTAATGGAGAGCTTGGCAAATCCTTGTGGAACCAATTTTTTGGCGGCGGCCATTAAAATCATAACCAATGCCATGATGACGACGGTGAAGACGACAACACTTGTGATAACATAGCTCGTACTTTCCATAATTTATCCCGTTGTTTAGTTAATGCTTACGTTCGTTAGTTTATGTTGTTCCATTACAATTATAGGTTAATCCCAGAGAAGCACATGAATGCCATCGCCATTAGGCCGGTCATTACCATTGTGATCCCCAGTCCTTTGAGTCCATCCGGAAGGTGAGAGTAGCGAAGTTTTTTACGGATAGCTGCCATGCTTACGATGGCCAAAAGCCAACCAATACCCGAGCTGAAGCCATAAACCGTTGACTCCACAACAGTGTAATTACGCTCAACCATGAAGAGAGAGCCTCCCAAAATAGAGCAGTTTACTGTGATAAGCGGTAAGAAGATGCCCAATGCGTGATAGAGCGGGGGGAAGAATTTATCCAGCACCATTTCAACCAGCTGTACCATGGACGCGATAGTCGCGATAAAGCAGATCAAACTTAGGAAGCTGAGGTCTACACTCGCAAAACTTGGGCTAATCCACGTCAACGCGCCGGGTTTGAGCAAAAAGTTATTGATCGCCCAGTTAGTCGGTACGGTTATCGTCAGTACGAAAATAACCGCCAAGCCGAGTCCGGTGGCTGTATCTACTTTCTTCGAACACGCCAAAAATGAGCACATGCCTAAGAAGTAGGCGAGCAGAATGTTTTCGATGAAAATCGCTTTGATTGCTAAATTTAAATATTCCATCTCTTTTACTCCTCAACAAACTTGTTAAAACTGCGCTGAATCCAGATCAGCAATCCGAGAACAATAAAAGCACCGGGAGCAAGCAGTGCGAGACCGTTGCCCATGTAGCTTTCAGGTAGAATTTTGAAACCGTATAGAGAACCAAATCCAAAAAACTCACGCACCGCTGCTACAGAGATCAAAATGATACCATAGCCAACTCCGTTGCCTAACCCATCGAGCAGAGATGCTTTAGGAGGATTCTGAAGTGCAAAAGCTTCCGCACGACCCATTACAATACAGTTGGTAATGATCAAGCCAACAAAGACGCTCAACTGTTTGCTAACATCAAACAAATATGCCTTGAGCAACTGGTCTGTAACAATTACGAGCGATGCAATAACCGCCATTTCAACAATCATTCGAATGCCGCCCGGAATCACTTTCCGCAAGAGCGAAATGATCAAGTTTGAAGCGGTAACAACAAACGTGAGAGCCAACGTCATAACGATGGCCGGTTGCAGGCTGACGGTTACCGCCAGCGCCGAGCAGACCCCAAGAGCCTGAACGGTAATTGGGTTGTTGTCCGAAAATGGATCGGTCACCAGTTTTTTCGCAGATGCCATGCTTATCCCCCTCTGATTTTGTTAAAGTATTCTGAATAGGTGGCGGCATCGCGTTG
This sequence comes from uncultured Kiritimatiellaceae bacterium, assembly GCA_964014015.1. Classification (GTDB taxonomy): domain Bacteria; phylum Verrucomicrobiota; class Kiritimatiellia; order Kiritimatiellales; family Pontiellaceae; genus Pontiella. The sequence goes on along the minus strand of CAXGYR010000001.1, from coordinate 61,596 downwards.
AATCAAGGCTTGAACTCCCTTCGAAGTCATCGTTGATCCTGAAATGCCATCCACAGAAGATTGATCCAAATCGGAACCGGGCTTCAATACACGGAAGTCGGTCGGTGATCCGTTCTCATAGAGTTTCTTGCCAGCGAACTGAGATTGGAACCAAGGTTTCTCAATTTCAGCTCCCAGCCCCGGTGTTTCTCCGTGTTTATAGAAACTGATACCCGCAACGGTTTCGAGATCTGATTCAATGGAGAGGTAGCCATACATCATGCTCCATAAACCTTTTCCTGCAATGGGAAAGGCATATTTTGAAGGATCGGCTTCTGCACTTTCTCTCCACATGTAAATCGGCACATTACCGGAGGGGGAGGCGACTTGCTCTTTAGAGATATGAGTAGTGTAGTAATTTTCAATATCACCACGGCTCATAGTGCCGATATCAATGCCAAAGGCTTTAACGATGTTACGCTTTACGTCAAACGCTTGGTTGGCTGTTTGTATACTCTTCAACCCGGCAGCTAATCCGGAGAGAAGCACACTGCAGATAATACAGACCCCCAGTGCAAATATGATAGTTTTACTCTCTTCACGCATGGTTTAATGCCCTCGCTAGTTTGGTCCGTTGTTTAATATGACCCTGAACAACATAGTGATCGATCATGGGTGCCATCACGTTCATAAACAAAATGGCGAGCATGATGCCTTCTGGATAGGCTGGATTTGCCACGCGAATAATGACAGTCAGCACACCGATTAAAAAGCCGTATATGATTTTACCGCGGTTACTCGCCGCCGCAGAAACAGGATCGGTTGCCATAAAGACGATACCGAAGAGGAAGCCGCCCATGACTAAATGATAGTAGAAGGGGAGCTGAGCAAACGAATCGTTGAGCGGAAGCACATTAAAGAGCGCGCCCATGGCAGCCGCACCCGCAATTCCACTAAAGATGATACGAGAAGAGGCGACCCCTGTAATCATAAGGTATCCCAAGCCCAATAAAATAGCGATAACTGACGTGGAGCCAATACTACCCGGAATCACGCCGGATATCATGTTCGTGAGATTATAACCGGCATCAGCCAAGGCAGCCTGTGCGGATGCGGCACCATCCGAAGCGGCGGCAACGCCTAGCGGTGTTGCCATCGTAACGCCATCCGTAGCTGTTGAACTGTAGCCCATCAGTTGGTTGACCAACGGAGCTTTACTAGCAGAGCCCACCCAGACCTGATCGCCTGAAATCTGTGCCGGATAAGCAAAGAATAGAAAAGCACGACCCGTTAACGCTGGATTGAGGACATTATAACCAACGCCTCCAAAAATTTCTTTACCAATCACGATACCGAACGCAATACCGAGTGCTACTTGCCAGAGCGGGGTGGTGGGAGCAAGCGTTAGCGGAAAAAGCATGCCGCTTACCAAGAAACCCTCATTGATCTCGTGACGACGAATCAATGCAAACGTTACCTCGCAAATACCGCCTACGAGATAGGAGGTAAAGATGATGGGCAGTACCATAAGCGAACCACGAATCATATCGGTCAGAAACGTAGCGCCTTCCACATTATTATGTGTGTTAAATTGATGACCCGCGTTCCAAATACCGAAAAGAATACATGGAGTAAGCGCGTAAATCACAAAGATCATTAATCGTTTCTGATCGATGGAGTCACGAACATGAGGCGCGCCTTTGGTTACGTCTCCCGGTGTACGTGCGAACGTATCACCCGCCTCAAAAAGCGGATAAAGGCGTTCAAATTTGCCGCCTTTTTCAAAAAGCGGAGCCAGATACTTGTCTTGCAGATCAAATAGGAACTTCATTAGATGCCTTCCTCCTCAATTTCAGCTAACCCTTGTTTAATTATCGAGCAAACGTCTGTTTTATGCGGATCTACAAACGCTGCGATGGCAAAATCTTCTGGATCGGTTTCTAAAATACCGAGCTGTACCATCTCATCGGTATCGTGCGCTAGACAGGCGCGAACCAGAAAGTCCGTCATAACATTCAGCGGCTGGTGCTTATCCATCCAGCCGGTGACTACCATCGCACGGTGGGAACCGTGTTGGCTGGTGCCAAGCTTCCATTTGTGCGTCATTCCCAGAAGGGTAGAGAGGTTCACCCGATGCGAGCTGTATTGGAAAAGTCCGGGCATGGTCCAGCCAAGCAGATGGCGCGAACGATCTTCCTCAAGTGCGAAGTATTCAGACCCATAAAAATGAGCGCAGGAATCAGCAGCAACTTTTTCGCCCCACATAATGTTACCGTTCACAATACGAATTTCATCGCCCTCCAATACATCTGAGAACAGCGACTCAAGGGAAGCGCCGAAAGGGACACGATAATACTTGCGAGCAGACTCCTTAACGGCAGGTCCTGCCAATGCAACAACCTTCGTGCGAGGCAGTTCGCCAGTCGTTAAAAGCTTTCCGAGTAGAATAACGTCCTGTGCCGCGAGGGTGTACACCGTGTCGTTAGGCAGAATCGGAGCAATCCGATTAATGTGCACACTCGTGTTGCCCGAAGGATATTTGCCGACAAACGTGTGCAATTCAGCTCGTTCAAAGGCAGGTAACTCTACGCCTGCAGATGTACAAATGTGAACTTTTCCATCTGTTAGACGGCTCAGTGCGTTGATGCCCGCCTGAAATGCATTCTCATCTCCCTTTAAAACAACGCTAAAGTCCGCCTGAAAAGGAGCGGCGTTGGCGGCATTAATGAATACGGCTTTAGGCGCTGTATCTGGGTCTGCAATCTTATTAAAGGGACGCTGTTTAATAAGCGGCCATAATCCACTGTCGAGCAGGTGCGTTGTGAGCTCATCACGAGATGCCTGTAAAATGGAGTCGCTTGAGTACACGTTGAATGTTTCGGACTCTTCGTTGGCATCGGCATCAATCAAGATTTCAACCGGAAAACGCCGGGTGCCCAAATTGATGGCTGAAATGGTGCCGCAGCAGGGCGAACGAAAGAGTGTCCGATCCATGCGTTTATTGAAAAAGAGTACCTGACCCCGTTTCACCCGATCACCAACTTTAACCTGCAAACGAGGTTTAATGCCGGCAAACTCACTCGGATACACTGCAAAACGAGTCTGCCCCCCTAGCTCTTCAATGACGGGTTCAGGTCTACCTAACACCTTAACATCAAAGCCTTTACTAATTTTGTATGTCGCCAATTTTGTACTCCTTCAGAACAGCAGAATCGCTTAATGGGTAGATTTATACCGATTCATATCTATCGTTTAAAGGGTTTATTCAGAAAAAAACAACAAAGAAGCGCTGGTACTGGAGAGCGGGTAAAGAGGGTCCGGCTGGGCGTGCGAGATTATCTCGCACAGGGAATTGCATTCCATCGCGGTATGGGACGGGCGGTGCGACATAATTTATTTACATCTGCGCTTCTGCGTGATGCTCTTATGCGGCGATGAATTTGGCAATTATGGGTTGGAATTCTGTTTCAATGTAGCCGTCCCATGCGTGATGAAGGTGGGGCCAGGGCGTGAGCATTTCGGAGGCTTCTTTGAGCAATCCAAATAGATAGTCGGCGGGGCTTTCGGGAGCTCCTAGGGTGGCGGTGATGGCGGTGGTTTTACCGCGTTCTGCATCGCGGCCGAGTGTTTTGCCGGAAACGGACTCGTTTCCGGAGGCATCTAGGATGTCGTCTGCTAGTTGGTAGGCAGTACCGAGCGTGAAGCCAGCTTCGCGCAAGACGTCGGCTTCGGCTGGGTCGCCGCTCCCGCCGGCAACAGCGGCGAAGGCGAAGAGCGAACCGGTTTTGAAACGGGCAATCTGCTTGCATTCCTCCCAGGTGCCGGGCGTGCCGCGCAGTATGAGTTCTTGCTCGGCTTCGGAGCGACAGACCTCGCCGGTCATGTCTATGAGCTCTTTGAGTAAATCGGGGCGGTTGCCGTCGACTAGTAATGAGAGTGAACGAAACATCATCAGATCACCAAAGAGAATGGCTCCGTTCGTGCCGTGTTTTTTCCAGAAAGTGGGTGCGCCTCTGCGGATGATGCCGCCGTCGATAACATCATCGTGCACGAGGCTGGCGGCATGAATGATGTCAACGGCTGCGCCGGCACGTACGAGCAGATCGGGGGAGGTGCCTGTTGCAAGGCCTAAGTGTTGTACCAGTCGGGAGCGGAGCATTTTTCCGCTGCCGAGTAGGTTTTTGTTGCTGGAGAGAAAGCGGGATAAGTTGCTCTCCTCTAGTATGGCGGCCATTGTTTTTTTTACGGCTTCGATTTGCGTTTCTATCTCTTTTTTATCTGCTGGCATCTCGCTATAATGCCGTTCCGTTAATTGTTGTCAACTGCGAGAGAGAATACATTGTGAAAAAAGAGGTCATAAATGCTTCCGTTCAATCAGACGAGAGTTGCTGGAATGATTGGAAGTGGCAGATTGCAAATCGGTTGTCGGATTTTGATCAACTGCGCGCTGCAACGAAATTAACTGTTCGGGAAGAGAGGGCGGTTGCTTCGGCAGCTTCATTTTCGTTGGGTATCACGCCATATTATTCTCAGCACATTAACCATCAGGCATTACGAAAAACGATAGTGCCGCAGGAGGCTGAGTGTCGTTTGTCTCGAGGGGAGTGGGAAGATCCGCTCGGGGAGGAGGATCATCGGGTTGCTCCGCACTTGATTCATACGTATCCGGATAAGGTGCTGTTTTTGGCTACATCGTTCTGTTCTACCTATTGTCGGTATTGTACGCGGTCACGAATGGTGGGAAAGCCGCAGGCACGAGCTGATGGCTATGAAGCTAGCTTTCAATATATTGAAGAGCATCCAGCCATTCGTGATGTGCTGATCTCGGGTGGAGATCCGTTGACGATGACGGATCAGGCGCTGGAGACGATTTTAAACCGACTTCGTTCGATTTCTCATGTTCGGTTGATTCGAATCGGTTCAAAGGTGCCGGCGGTGTTGCCGATGCGGATTACGGATGCGCTGGTGGATCTGTTGCGAAAATATGATGTTTGGTTAAGTCTACATTTTATTCATGCGGCGGAGCTGACTGCGGAGACAGTAGCAGCTTGCCGAAAGTTGAGTGGTGGCGGTGTTCCTATGATTAGTCAGACCGTCCTGCTGAAGGGCGTTAATGATTCAAGCAGTGCCTTGAAAGACCTTTTCTACGGTATGCTGGAGGTTCAGGTGAAGCCGTATTATCTGTTGCAGTGTGATCCGGTACGTGGTTCGGCGCATTTTCGAACACCGGTTATGCAGGGCGTGGAGTTGATTCGTTCGTTGCATGGTTATATATCGGGTGTAGCGGTTCCTCAGTTTGTGATCGACGCACCGGGCGGCGGTGGAAAAGTTCCAATTGTGCATGCTTCACAGTTGCGAAGAGAGGGGGATGAGGTGCTTTTTGAAAATCACGAGGGTAAACTATATCGCTATCCTGATCCGGTAGATCAGATAACTGCGCAGGAGATTTCGATTTGATGCGTTGGACGATGCTACTCTATCTGTTGATTGTCTCGGCAGTATCGATCGGCTGTCGGATCGCTACGGCACCCATTACCATGCTGTGGCCGAGTGCCGTGGCACTTTTTTCTATCATCTTGTTTCGTCGCACACTGGGGGGACTGCTTTTAGGAGTGTATGCTGGCATGTTGATGCTGGAACCTACGTTGACAGAGATTCCCATCCGCTTTTTTGTCGATCATTTGTCTCCCGTGATGAGCAGTGATTGGAATATTTCAGTGGTTGGTTTTACATTAATACTGGCAGCCTTCGCGGCGGTGCTCGAAGCGGGTGGTGGCTTTAGAAGAATTATTCATTCACTGCTGTCATCAGATGGCTCGATACGTAAGCGGGTTGAGTGGGGTGCTTTCGGCTTGGGGATAATCTGTTTTTTTGACGGGTTGGCGAATAGTATGCTGGTGGGTAAAACGCTGAGCAATACGGCTCAAAAAGCGGGAGTTTCACGGGCCCGAATGGCGTATATTGTCGATTCCACTAGTTCAGCAGTGGCGTGTGTCGCGTTAATTTCTACTTGGATTGCCTATCAACTTTCGATGATGCAGGAGGGGTTTTTGTTGGCGGATGCTGAGCCGCTGGTGTCGCTCTATCAATTATTCGTCTATTCGATTCCGTATAATTTTTACTGCTGGTTTACGCTGATTCTATTAGCGATTTCAATTCAGCGAAACTGGTATATGGGCTCCATGAGATCCTATCAGGAAGAGGTAAAAGCAGAGCGCGATATGGCACTTGAGCTTCATGCGTCATGGGCGCCTGTAACAGCTGTTTTGATGCCGCTATTGGTGCTGATGTTGGCTCTATTTGTTGGATTATATGTTAGCGGATCGGATACAGTGCGGTTACCGCAATCAGTAGCGGATGTTGCCAATGCTTTTGGAAATGCAGATGCAGCGCGGATATTGCTCAGAGCTGCTGCAGTTGGGCTCTTTGTAGCTGTATTGATGAACCGCCGGTATGTGCTGGCTCAGCAAATGAATATGCGGATGGTCATCTTGAAAGGGGTGCAAACGTTTTTGAAGCCGTTGTTGATTTTGTTGAGTGCCTGGCTGTTGAGCAGTGTGCTTAAGGCATTGGGGGTGCATACTGTTTTGGGGGAGCTGCTGGGGGCTCGGCTAGATGAGCGGCTGTTTCCGGCGCTGGTGTTTATCGTTGGCAGTTTGGTCTCTTTTACCACGGGAACATCATGGGGAACCATGGGATTATTGATGCCCTTGGTAATTCCGGTTTTGCTGTCTTTTGGTGATGTCTCATTAGAGCAAATAGCTGCGAGTGTGGCGGCTGTTTTTAGTGGGGCCGTCTTTGGCGATCACTGTTCACCCTTTAGTGATACGACGATTGTGGCGTCAATCTCCTGCGGTGTAGAACCTTATACCCATGTTAAAACACAGTTGCCATATGCGCTGCTGGCGGCTGTTGTGGCGTTGTTGATCGGGTTTGTTCCGGTCGGATTATTGGGTGCGCATCCGCTTGTTCCATTGGTGGCAGGTTCGCTAGTAATGTACGCGGGCATACGCATGCACCAGAGGGCGTTACGATGAAGCCTGAGAGTAATGCTGTCGAGACAGCGGAGCGTAACATTCGCCTTTTTATTCTATTTCGCACGTTGTTTAATGCTCGGTTTTACTATCCGGTCTTCGCGATTATCTTTCTGGATTTTGGGCTTACGCTCTCCCAGTTCGCACTATTGAACACGCTATGGGCGGTCACCATTATTCTGGCGGAAGTTCCTTCTGGTGCTTTGGCAGACCTGGTTGGACGAAAAAAACTGATGCAGCTAACCAGCACATTAATGGTGTTGGAGATGGGTGTTTGGGCGTTTGCGCCGACGGGAAACCCTACGTTGTTGCTAGGTTGCTTGGCTGTTAATCGAATATTGAGCGGATTAGCTGAAGCGGCTGCAAGCGGGGCAGATGAAGCGCTGGTGTATGATAGTCTGAAGGCGGCAAAGCTTGAGCACCGATGGTCGGAGGTGCTTGATCACATGACTCGCTGGAAATCGTTTGGCTTTGTGATTGCGATGGTCGTTGGCGGTGTTGTGTATGATCAGTCATTGTGGACAAGACTCTCGACACGATGGGAGGCGTTGGAGCAGTTGCCTGTTGATATGGTGATACGATTGCCGATTATTTTGACCTTTTTTAGCGCCATCGCATGCTGGTTGGTGTGCCGGAGGATGACAGATCTAACGGTAAGCGAGGCGGTTAAGTCGAGTGAGCCATGGCTTGCCTCTCTTAAACAAACACGTGAAGTGGGGCGCTGGATTTTAGCAACTCCATTTGCGTTGAGTGTCATTATTATGGGTGCGTTTGCGGACGGAACGATTCGTATGTTTGTGACGCTTGCATCTGAATATTATCGGTTGATTGCTTATCCTGAATTTGCGCTTGGTATTATCGGTTCTGCAATGGGGGCGCTCAACATGGTTTGCTCTCCGTTGATTAAGCGGGTGGTGGAGCGTACCTCGCCGAGACAGCTTTGGGTAGTGGTGGGGGGAGTAGGCTGTTTGGCCTTTTTTGGGGTCTCTCAATTTATTCCGCTGGTTGGAATCGTTTTTATGCTGTTGCTGAACGTGGCCTTTAGTTTGATCTCTTTTTCACTCTCGTACTATTTGAATCAAGAGGCAACGTCAACCATGCGGGCAACGGTGCTTAGTTTTAAGGGGCTAGCGCTCAATCTGAACTATGGATTGATGGGTGTTTTGTATGCAGGGCTTCTTTGGCACTTGCGGAATGAAGGGGTCACGGATGGATCTGGTGATGCGCTTTTTATGGCGAGTAGTCAGTGGTTTGGACCATTTTATGTTGTGGGTGTTCTGATGCTCCTGTTGGCTACGTGCAGTTGGTTTAAGAGGAGAAAGGTGTGAGAGGGCTTTATATTCATATCCCGTTATGCGTGTCGCGCTGTCGTTATTGTGATTTCTACAAAGTGACACCAAAAAAGTGGCTTGGGGGTGCCCGTTTTCTGGATGCGCTGGCAGTAGAACTTTCGAACCTTCCACAAGGGTTTTCGCCGCAAACAATTTTTATAGGCGGGGGGACCCCTTCGGCACTTGCATGTGATGAATTAGACCGGTTGCTGCAGTTGGTTCGTTTACATGTGGATGTGAGCCAGGTGCTGGAGTGGAGTGTTGAGGTGAATCCAAACAGTTTGGATAGAGATAAATTATCGGTCTTGCGCGCGGGGGGAGCAAACCGGCTCTCGATGGGTATTCAGACGTTTCAGGCAGAGGCTCTTACTTTGCTGGGTCGAGCTCACACAGCTGATATCGCTATCGAGGCATACCAGCTGGGTCGGGAGATGGGTTTTGAGAAAATAAATATTGATATGATTCAGTCAGTTCCGGGGCTCACACCACTCCAGCGAAGTGCGGATGTTGACCAGTTGCTCTCACTCGCTCCTGAGCATGTATCGTATTATAATCTCATCTATGAGCCTGGAACACCGCTGACGCGCGATCGGGATGCGGGTAAGCTTGAGCTGCTGAATGATGACGAGGAGGCGACGATTTATGAGGACATAGCGCTTCGGTTAGAGCAGGCTGGTTATGCTCAATATGAAATTTCGAATTTTGCCAAAGTGGGTGAAGAGTGTTTGCATAATCTCATCTATTGGAAAGGGGGCGAATATATTGGATGTGGACCGTCGGCCCATTCACATTGGCAGGGAGAACGGTATAGCAATCGAGCTGATTTAGAGAGCTACTGCTCTAATTTGACTGCGGGAGAATCGGTTGTGGAAATGCGAGAGCGGTTGACACCCGAGGCGAAAGCACGAGAAATTTTGGTTATGTGGCTGAGGTTAGCTGATGGCGTGAAGCGGGAAGAGTTTATGGAAGTTACCGGGGTTGATTTACAGTCATTGTATAACGAGGAGTGGGTTCCACTAATCGAGGAAAAATTACTGGAGTGGGATGGAGTAAAGTTGCGTATTCCGGCCGACAAACGATTTGTCAGTAATGCGGTATGCTCTGTGCTAGTTTGAAAGCGACAGATTGAAAAGAGAACAATCCGCTTGCAATTGAACGAAAGTACGCTAGTTTCTTCAACCTTTCGGTAAGGACAAACATTCAATAATTTATAACGAGGTAAGATTATGGGTCGTCAATGTGCAGTTACAGGTAAGAAAACAACTGTTGGTCGTCGGATTGTTCGCAAGGGTCTTGCGAAGAAAAAAGGGGGCATCGGGTTGCATGTAACCAGTGCAACGAAGCGGACCTTCAAGCCTAATCTTCAGCGGGTGAAAGTGCGGGATGAAAACGGTACGGTTAAACGTGTGTGGGTTTCGGCAAAAGCTCTGCGTTCAGGTGCTGTTACCAAGGCGTAATTCTTAACGGATCAGGCTACAAAAAAACCGCTCTCAAAGGAGCGGTTTTTTTTGTAGGTAGGCACTGCTTACCAGCTGGCTTTGGTCATGCCGGGAATTTGACCTTGCGATGCCATCTCACGAAGCGTAATACGCGAGAGTTGAAATTTTCTATAAACAGCATGAGGACGACCCGTAATTGAACAGCGGTTCATGACACGGTTTGGGTTTGCATCAACAGGCAGTGAACGCAATTTACGAATGGCTGCCATACGATCTTCGGGTGAAGTGTCGGGACTGCTAATAGCCTTCTTGAGTGCAATCCGTTTTTCATAGTAGCGATTGGACAGTGCAATTCGCTTTTGATTTTTTGCAATTTTACTTTTCTTGGCCATAGTTGATTTGTGTCCTTCGTTAAAAGAGGCGAATAAAACCGGATTCAGTTAGGTTCTGGCAATCAAATTATTAGGAAATTTAACCTATCGACGTAGGAGTAAAAAATTATGATTTTACTATTTCTACCTTGCGCTAAGTTGCGAAAGAGCATATGTTCTTTCTTGTTTTTGATAAGAGGAACTTTATGCAACGAAATCATCTCTCCACAAAAAAGAATGACGAGGCGATCGAATTGGCGCTATTACAAAAATTAGCGGAGCGCCTCCCGAACGATGTGGATATTCTTCAGGCCTTGGCTGAACTCTACACTAAGAACAAGCTGGTTGAAGCAGGCTTAGCAGTTGATAAGCGCTTGTCAAAATTAGAACCTAGGAATGAAACTGTTTGGTACAATTTAGCCTGTTCACATGCGCTTATGCAACAGATTGACGAAGCGTTTGAGGCACTTTCAAAAGCAGTTGAATTCGGATACCGTGATTATGAGTGGATGAAGAGTGATACGGATCTTGATTCATTACGGGAAGATAAGCGTTATGAATCTTTATTGGGGTATATTTTCTCCGAAACTGATGCGCCCTGCGAAGACGATGAGTGTTAATTAATCTGCAGGTGTAGTTGGTTTTTTTACTAGATGCGCTACATTACCCACTATGAATGACTCGCTGATTTTTACTGATGACGTCGATCAAGATCGTGTTGCGAATGAAATATCCGTTCCGACAACAGCGTATATTCGCGGATCCGACACCGTTATCTCACCTGGATCCGTTTTAGGTGAGGAGGGGCCGGTTGTGCTAGAAAACTGTCAGGTAGGGCGGGGCGTTCGGCTGAAGGGTGGCTATTATCGTAACGCGGTATTTTTAGACGGCTCTTCGATGGGCAGCGGGGCTCACATCCGAGAGGGGACATTAGTAGAGGAACAGGCGAGTGGGGCGCATTCGGTAGGTTTGAAACAGACGATTCTGTTTCCGTTCGTCACCGCAGGCAGTTTGATCAACTTCTGTGATGCGTTAATCGCGGGTGGTACCAGTCGGAAAGATCATTCGGAAATCGGTTCATCATTTGTTCATTTTAATTACACGCCAAGTCAGGACAAGGCGACTGCTTCACTTTTCGGTGACGTAGAGCATGGTGTCTTTTTACGAGAACGTCCTGTTTTCTTGGGAGGGCAGAGCGGAGCGGTTGGACCTTTGCGGGTCGCCTATGGTACTGCTCTGGGAGCAGGTTCGATTTTGCGGCATGATCAGTTGGAGCCGAACCGCTTGATCATACCTGATACAAACACAAGAAATGTAGCGCTGAGATTACCGCTGTATCGGAACTTGAAACGCATTTTGGATCGTAATATTGGATACATTGCGCAGTTGATGGCTCTACGGGAATGGTATGGTGAGATTCGCTTGCGTTGTGTGCGAGATGCATATGACCAAGCGGTATACGAGGGGGCTGTTGAGTTATTGAGTGCATCGGTGGCGGAGCGTTTGCATCGATTGAATGAAGTGATAAAACGAGTTGCGGAGTCCCATCAGATGGGAAATGTGAACGCTTTGCCGGATAAAGAACGGAAATTCCAGGCAGATGTAGTGGCAAATTGGAAGGCAGTCGATGCATGTCAAGCTGTTGTAGATCATCAGGCGCCGACGGAGTTGCTGAGTCAATTTGATAGTCAAAATGAGTATATTGAATCGGTTCAACAATTGCCTCTACCGGCTGTTAAGTCGGGACAAGCTTGGTTGCGCTCGATCATTACATCGATTGAAAAGAGTATGATACATTATGAATAAGCTGTTTGGAACAGACGGTATTCGGGGCGCAGCGAACGAAGGGGTATTGGCAGTGAATGAGCTGCTTCGTTTTTCACGGGCCGTTGCAACATGGTTGGATAGGCAGAATAAGGATCGTTTGGTAGTCATTGGTCGAGATACGCGGTTGAGCGGAAAAATGATGGAAGCTACACTGGCTGGTGGATTTGCAAGTGTCGGGTACGATGTAAGGGTTGCGGGTATAGTGCCGACTCCTGCGATTGCATTGATGGTTCGAGCGTCGGGAGCTGATCTAGGGATCATGATATCAGCTTCACATAATCAATTCTCAGATAACGGTATCAAGCTGTTTAAATCAGATGGATATAAATTGACGGATGAGGAAGAGGCTGAAATTGAAAAAATTTACGCAGAACCGGACAGTTGGAAAGCACTAGCAAGTGGATCGGCGATCGGTCGTGTTCAGGCTGATGATCAATTTGGAAAATCTTATTCACAGTTTTGTGCATCTTCTCTGCCCCAACATTTTTCCCTCAGGGGGATGAGAGTGGCTTTAGATACATCAAACGGTGCTATGTCAGATTGTGCCCCTGACTTGTTGCGGACATTAGGTGCGGAGGTTCATGTGATACACAATCACCCAGATGGCATCAACATAAACGCTGGTTGTGGTTCTCAGCACACGGAAGATTTGGCGGTGCTCGTTCGGGAGATGGAGGCGGATGTGGGTATCGCGTTCGACGGGGATGGGGATCGCTGTATCGCAGTTGATGAGCACGGAAAAGAGCTCCGTGGCGATCAGGTATTGGCTATTTGTGCGCTTGCTCTTAAAAAAAGCGGAAAATTGCCTGCGGATAGTTTGGTAGTCACGGTCATGAGTAATGTTGGCTTACATGCTGCCATGCAAGAAGCTGGCATCCGTGTTAACATATGTGGAGTAGGTGACCGGAATGTGATGAAAGAGATGATAGAGTGCGGTGCTACTCTGGGCGGTGAAGATTCTGGACACGTCATTTTTCATGACTTTCATACAACAGGAGATGGATTGATTACAGCACTACAACTGCTGCGCATTATAAAAGATAGCGACAGGCCGCTTTCAGTTTTGGCCGATTGCATCTCTATTTTTCCGCAAGTTATGTTGAATGTGGAAGTGGTGAGGAAACCCGAGTTGTCATCCTTAAAGCGCTTGCAGAATGAAGTGAAGAGAGCTGAGGAGCTATTAGGTGATAGGGGGCGTGTGCTTATTCGGTATTCGGGAACAGAATCGCTCTGTCGGGTGATGGTGGAAGGAGCGGACAAAGCATTGATCGACAAACTTGTAGCCGATCTGGCTACTGTTGTGAGACGAGAGACGGCATGATATCGGTTCCGTTATTACAGGCGTCTGAGGTGAAGCGGACATACTGCACCGCACATGCAAACATCGATTTGTTTAACGGGCTTTCGTTTGCGATCCAAGCGGGTGAAAAGGTTGCGGTAATGGGGGCAAGCGGATCTGGAAAAAGTACATTATTGCATATGCTTGGCGGGCTTGATACGCCTGATTCGGGTTCTATTTTTTTTAAAGGGACTTCTCTGTACGAGTCGAGCCATCGCTGGCGATGCCGCTATCGACATCAGCAAATTGGTTTTATTTTTCAGGGCTATCATCTGTTGAGCGAGCTAACTATTTTGGAGAATGTTGCTTTACCCGCTCAGGCGTCAGGAGGGAGTAGTCATTCGGTGAAGCAGGCTAAAGAACTGCTAGCGGCGGTGGGGCTGGAAGATCGGCTGCAACACCGTCCGCAGGAACTCTCAGGCGGTGAACAGCAGCGTGCTGCGGTAGCGCGCGCCTTGATTAATCATCCCGCCATTATTTTGGCAGATGAGCCGACTGGAAATTTAGACCGGGATACTGGCGACAAAGTCCTGCATTATTTATTTCAACTGATTGAAGGAAGAGGGCATAGTCTGGTGATGGTTACGCACAGTCCATCCGTAGCGGGTCGCTGTGATAAAAAGTGGATGTTGGAGCAGAGAGTTCTCAAAGAGGTACGTTGAGTAATATGAAAGTGTATATTAGTGGCAAGTGGGTAGAAGAAGAGGATGCGGTTATTTCGGTGTTTGACCACGGGCTCTTATACGGAGATGGCGTATTTGAGGGAATTCGTATCTACAATAGCCGTGTTTTTCTCTTAGAAGAACACATTGATCGTTTATACGATTCCGCAAAAGCGATTGCTTTGGAAATCCCCATGAGCAAGAGTGAGATGGTGGAGGCCGTTGCGGAAACATGCCGTGCCAACCAGTTAGCAGAGGGCTATATTCGATTGGTTGTGACGCGTGGTAAGGGGTCTTTGGGCTTGAATCCGTACCTTTGTGCGGATCCAGAAGTGATCATTATTGCGGCAAAAATTCAGTTGTATCCTCGAGAGCTGTACGAAAACGGGTTGAAAATTGTAACGGTTGGAACGATCCGAAATCATCCGGAAGCCATTAATCCGCGTATTAAAAGTCTAAACTACCTCAATAACGTGTTGGCAAAAATTGAGGCTATTAATGCAGGTTGCATGGAGTGCCTGATGTTAAATCATAAAGGTGAAGTGGCTGAGGCATCGGGTGATAATGTTTTTGCGGTGAGAAATGGAACGATTATAACTCCGCCAAGTAGCTGTGGCGCATTAGAGGGATTAACGCGCAATAAAGTGATCGAATTGGCAGCTGAAGCTGGTTTTGTGGTGCAGGAGCGGGTTATGGCGCGGTACGATTTGTATGTCGCAGATGAGGTTTTTCTAACAGGAACGGCGGCAGAGATCATTTCAGTTGTTGAAATTGATAAGCGTAAGATCGGAAGTGGCACTCCTGGTGTTATTACGGGGAAACTGGCGGATCTGTATTCGGTCTATGCTGAATCGAATGGACATCAGCTGTAAGCGGTTTTTTGTTAACGCGAAGCTCGCGCAATAGCGTCACAAAAGCGTCATTCTGTCATACTTATTTTGATAGTGTAGGGTGCTATGAGATTGCTATGACGAGCAATTTTCGGTTTTTTGTATTAACGGCTTATCTGGCATATGTTTTGCTTATCCAGTCAATTAACAATCAGACCGAGATGTTTATATGAAATGCGAATTTTGTAACGATAAAGATGCGACGATCCATTTAACACAAGTGGTTAACGGCAGTATTAAAAAGCTCAATATCTGCCAAGTCTGTGCTGAGATAAATGGAATAGATCTGAATTCACCCATCTCGATTACGGATGTTTTAATGGGAATTGATAAACAGTGGAAACGCGGAGCCGGAAGTGCTGCGGCAGGTGAGTATGATTTAGCATGTAGTCGTTGCCAGATGACACGTGCCGAGTTTAAAAAACAGGCTCGATTGGGTTGCCCGGAATGTTACCAGGCATTTCTTGCTGAGCTTAACACCATTACGCAAGCGATGCATCATAGCCGGCAGCATGTGGGAAAAATTCCGGCAAGGCAGGGGAAAGAAGTAAAAGTTTCTTCTCAGATTGCAACCTTGAAGCGTGAAATTGATCAGGCCGTTAATAAAGAAGAGTATGAGAAGGCAGCTGCTTTGCGAGATGAGATGAGGCAACTGAAAGCTAGCTTACGGGAGAAACAGGATGATTCAGCCGACAACGCTTCATGAATTAGTTCAACGCCATGGAAGCTGGCTGGAGTCGGGTGTTGATGAGGGTCCTGTGATCAGCAGTCGTATTCGGTTAGCTCGAAATCTGGAAGAGTATCATTTTCCGGGATGGGCTTCTCAAGAGCAGAAGCATGCGATTTGGAAACAGACGTTTGATCTTTTTTCGCAGATGGATGAGCCCTTTATGTGTTGGAAGATGGAGTCACTGCCAGAGACCGATCGAGAACTGCTGTTCGAGCGGCATTTAATCAGTCAGGAATTGGCGAATAAAGATGCTGATAATGGTGTTTTTGTTTCACCCGATGAGATGATGGCCGTCATGATTAACGAGGAGGATCATGTTCGGATTCAGACGTTGAAGCCGGGGTTGCAGTTAAAGCAAGCGTGGGAAGCGGCGAGTCGGATTGATGATGATCTCGAAAGAGAGTTGCTATATGCATATAACGCGCGACTTGGATTTCTGACATCCTGCCCATCTAATGTGGGAACGGGATTGCGTGCATCTGTAATGCTACATTTGCCTGGGCTGGTTTTGCTGGAGGAGATGGATCCAGTTGTGAATGGAATATCTAAAATTGGATTGGCAGTTCGAGGTATGTGGGGTGAGGGTTCAGAGGCCGTTGGAAATATGTTCCAAGTTTCAAATCAGATCACACTCGGCAAAGGTGAAGAGCAGATTGTGAACCATTTAGAACAGATTGTGTTGGAGTTAGTTGAACATGAACTGAATGCGAGGCAGCGATTGCTTCATGAAAATTCAATTATGGTGAAAGATCATATTGCTCGCTCTTTTGGGCTGTTGGCTCACGCAAAATTGATGGCGAGTGCTGAAGCGCTTAATCTACTCTCGACGCTTCGGCTGGGATTGGATCTCGGAATGGTGAGCGGTTTTAGCAGGGAGGAGATGGATCAGTTGTATATTTCAACGCAACCGGCACATCTGCAGAAAATTCAGCAACGTGAGCTGGCTCCCAACGAGCGAGACATTGTACGCGCACAAATGTTGAGAAAGTTTATGAAACATGCAACGCTCAATATCGAACAGGAGTAATATGGACAATTTTACACCAAGAGCACAACAAGTATTGCAGTTGGCCCGTAAAGAGGCTGATCGCTTTAATCATGGATATGTGGGAACAGAGCACGTTCTGTTGGGATTGATCGCGTTGGGTCACGGTGTGGCTGTTAATGCGTTGCAGTCAGTCGGTATTGAACTAGATTCGGTTCGCATGGAGGTTGAAAAGGCGGTCGGAACCGGACCTGAAACCAAGACAATCGGAAGTATTCCGTTTACACCACGTGCGAAAAAAGTGCTGGCACTGTCTGCCAGTGAAGCGCGTAATTTGGGACATAGTTACGTGGGAACTGAGCACATTTTGCTGGGCCTTTTGCGGGAAGGGGAGGGAATTGCCGCGCGCGTACTGGAAAATTTAGGTGTGGATCTTGATGAAATTCGATACGAGATTATGAAGACGCTCGATCCAGAATATGACACCGAGGGGGATGAAGATTTTGAATCCGAGCCAGAGGAAAGTTTAGCGGGAGGGGAAGCTCCTGCACAGCCGACTAAAGGAAAATCTAAAACACCAGCCCTTAACTCATTTGGACGCGATCTTAATAAAATTGCCAGCTCTGGAAAACTAGATCCTGTAATTGGGCGTTCGTCTGAGATTGAACGAGTGATTCAGATTCTATGCCGACGTACCAAGAACAATCCAGTACTACTTGGAGAGGCCGGGGTAGGCAAAACTGCAATAGCGGAGGGGCTTGCGCAGTGCATAGTATCAGGGGATGTGCCGGATTTGCTGATTGATAAGAAGGTGATAACACTGGACTTGGCTTTAATGGTTGCGGGAACGAAGTATCGTGGTCAGTTTGAGGAGCGCATCAAAGCGGTGATGGATGAAATTCGCAAAGAGAAAAACATTATTCTATTTTTAGATGAATTACATACGATTGTAGGCGCTGGTTCTGCCGAAGGAACCATGGATGCCGCCAATATTATAAAGCCTGCTCTTTCACGGGGTGAGCTTCAATGTATTGGAGCTACAACCTTGAAAGAATATCGAAAACATATCGAGAAAGACGCTGCGCTGGAACGCCGTTTTCAAACCGTGACCGTGAATGAACCTACGGTTGAAGTAGCGGTAGAGATTATGAAGGGTTTGCGGAAAAAATATGAAGAGCATCATCATGCGATATTCACGGATGATGCGCTGCAGGCAGCTGTGGATTGTTCCGTGCGCTATTTGCCCGATCGTTTTCTCCCCGATAAGGCGATTGATTTGATTGACGAAGCTGGTGCCAGAGCACGCATTGGAAGCATGAAAAGACCGCTTGAATTTAAGCAGCTTGAAGAGTCTGCGAGCGAATTTGAACACCTGAAGAATGAAGCCATTCAGGATCAGAAGTTTGAGGATGCGGCAAACTTTCGAGATAAAGAGCGCCAATCGCGTGAGAAGCTAGAGAGTCTGCTGGAGAACTGGAGAAAAGAGCAGGATGAAAATCGGTCAGTAGTAGACGATGATGATATTATGGAAGTGGTATCAAAGTGGACCGGCATTCCTGTGATGAAAATGGGTGAGAAGGAGATGGCGCGGCTCCTGCGCATTGAAGATGTAGTAGGCGAGCAGGTGGTAGGGCAGCAGGAGGCTGTTTCTGCATTAGCACGAGCCTTACGACGTTCTCGTGCAGACTTAAAAGATCCAAAACGACCGATTGGTTCATTCATCTTTCTGGGGCCTACCGGTGTAGGTAAGACATTACTGGCCAAAACATTGGCTAACTTTATGTTTGATGATCCGGAATCATTTATTCAGATCGATATGTCTGAGTATATGGAGAAGTTCAATGCTTCCCGATTGGTCGGATCACCTCCGGGATATGTTGGACATGAAGAGGGTGGGCAGTTAACCGAGCGAGTTCGTCGGCGTCCATACTCTGTAGTTCTTTTTGATGAGGTTGAAAAGGCACATCCTGATGTGATGAACATGCTTCTTCAGATCATGGAGGAGGGTCGCTTAACGGATAGTCTTGGCAGGAGTGTAGATTTCAGGAATACCATCATTATTATGACTTCCAACCTAGGCGCTCAAGAGGTGAAAAAAGCCGGTTCACTAGGTTTTGCACCCTCTGATGCAGACGTTGAGTTTGCTAAGCTGAAGGAGATGATGATTTCGATCGCCAAGCGAACTTTTAAACCTGAATTACTCAACCGGTTAGACAATATGATCGTATTCAGAGAATTAGGCCGTGAGGATTTGGAAACCATCATTAATCTGGAACTATCTAATATTCAGAATCGAGTCCTGGGACGAAATATCGAATTGAAGATAACAAAGTCAGCGCGAGAATTCCTTTTGAATAAGGGTTATGACAAAGCCTATGGTGCTCGTCAGTTGAGAAGAACTGTGGAGCGTTATCTCGAAGATCCTTTGGCAGAAGAAATTTTACGAGGTGCCGTTCAAAATGACTCGGTAGTATCAGTAAGAGCCAATAAAACCAAATTGACATTTCACCAATCCGCAGCAGCTAAAAGAAAACAGTCGACTCAAAAAGAAGACAGCGAGTAAGTGAATTTCAATGATAGCAATGATATATGCAGGACTTCGATGAAGGATCGTCGTTTTCAATTACGCCTAGAAGAGTGGGCGAGCAAGGGGTTCTCAAAAGTGTTTTCTATAGCGGATGTCCAAGGACACATTTCTGCTACCAACAATGACTCTTTTGGTGACTATCAATGCAACGCAGCTATGAGCTTGAGTAAGTTGTTGAAAAAATCACCGCGTGACATCGCATCTATTTTTCTTGATGAAGTATCGTTGCCTGATTTTGTTGAACGAGCAGAAATTGCCGGTCCCGGTTTTATCAATCTGTTTCTTAAGAACGAGGCAATTTCAAACCAGTTAGAACAGATTGAGCAGGATCCATGCTTGGGTATCGAGCAGTCGGGTAGTGGTAAAACCGTGATTATCGACTATTCTAGTCCCAATGTTGCAAAGCCTATGCACATTGGGCATATCCGGTCCACCGTCATCGGTAATGCTCTTGACCGGCTTTATCGTAGTTTAGGCTATCGGGTTATTGCAGATAATCATTTAGGCGACTGGGGGACTCAGTTTGGCCTGATGCTAGTTGGTTATAATGCTTTTGTGGATGAAGCAGCATTGGAACGCGCGCCTGTGGATGAGTTGGAGCGGATTTATGTCGCGAGTTATAACCGATCAAAAGAAGATCCCGAATGGCGAGAAAAAGCTAAAGCAGAACTGGTTAAGTTACAGCAGGGTGACGAGGAATGTAGAGCTCTTTGGGAGCGTTTTATTGAACTGTCACTCGAAGAATTTAATACTATCTACACACGACTAGGTGTTTCGTTTGATTTGTATCGAGGCGAGAGTTTTTATAATAACCGTCTGCCGGGAATGATTAATCAATTGGAGCAGGCTGGGCTGGCCAAAGAAAGCGAAGGTGCGCTAATAGTCGATCTGGAAGAAGATAAGTTGCCGATCTGCATCGTGAAAAAAAGTGATGGTGGATATAACTACGCAACAACTGACTTAGCGACCGTCCAAGCCCGTCAAGAAGAGTTCGATCCGGAACGAATAATCTATGTTACCGATGAGCGGCAACAGCTTCATTTTAGACAGTTTTTTACTATTTCTAAGAAACTAGCTTTAAAAGCTAACCTGGTGCATGTCTGGTTTGGTCTTATGCGGCTACCAGACGCCACATTTTCAACCCGTGAAGGTAACGTTATTAAGCTATCAGCTTTGCTTGATGAAGCTGAGTCGCGTGCATTCACTATGGTTAAAGAACATAATCCTGATATACCTGAAGCCGAGCAGAGAGATTTAGCGAAAGCAATTGGCATTGGCGCTGTGAAATACATGGATCTTTCTCAGAATCCGCAAAGCTTGGTAACATTTACATGGGAGAAAGCCTTAAACATGCAGGGTAATTCTGCGCCTTATTTACAGTATGCCTATGCCAGAATTGCTTCTGTTGTTGATAAATATCAAGAAACGTACGGTGATAAACTGATTGATGATACGCCATTTCTTTTACATGAGAGTATCGAACGCAGAATAGCTATTAAATTAAGTCGGTTTGGTGTGGCAGTTCATGAGGCAGCTAAGAATTACAAACCTAACATCCTTGCTGATTATCTATACGAACTCTCACAGCTATATAGTTCGTTCTATCAAAATGTTCCGTTTTTGAAAGCTGATGAAGGTGTGCGTGAATCCAGAATCCGATTGTGTAGGTTAACAGCATCTATCCTTAAATTTGGATTACAACTACTTGGCATTGAGACACGTGAACGAATTTAAGAACTCTTTATACTGGTCTATTCTCATTAGATATTATGTCTCGAATAATGTGTCGCATAATATATGTTATGTTAAATTTTATATATAATAAACCACTACATATTCATGCATAACCCTTCTCTATAATATTATGAGCTCACCGATAACCATGTATTTTCTTAGCACGATAATAGCTTTTGGGTCACTGATACTGTATCAGTCGATTCGGTTAAGTGGTGATGCTGGGATTCGACGCTTGATTGAACGGAATCCAAAATATAGAGCATTCTTAGACCGGTGGGAGAATCGCTGGTACTACCTAATTCAAACCAGCCGTGTAATTGTTACATTATCATTTTCGTTCTTTTTCTGGACGATACTTTCTACTGCCCAGAATCTGCTAAGCACTAACTTCGGCTTGCCGTTTCTACTTCTAATTGTCTTCTCGATAATCATATGGATGCTAGCCGAGTCTATATCTGCACATTTTGCAGATCGAATTTCTCTGAGTTGTGCTTCAACAATCGCATTACTGGCCATTATTTTACGACCTTTTCTCTATCCCCTTCAGCACATAGAAGATCTTTTTAACCGTATATTTTCACAGCGCTCTGACCGAGCCGATCGACCTTCTACAGAAGATGAAGTGATCAATCTGATTGATGAAAATGGTGATAAGGATTTAGATCTTGAAGAGCGCGACATGATTCGAAGCGTGTTCGAATTTGGAGATTCTGTTGTGCGTGAGGTTATGACGCCACGTGTCGATATTGTAGGGCTTTCTGATACGCTAACTATTGAAGAAACGCTTGATTATGTGAAAGAAAGCACTCATTCACGCTTTCCTGTTTATCATGAAAGCATGGATGAAGTGATGGGCATGATTCATATTCGTGATCTTTTACGTGCAGCGCCTGATATGCTCAATCAGCAAATCGGAACGCTTTGCAAGAAAATCCCGATCGTACCAGAGACGATGCCGCTAAATGATGTGCTACAGCTCATGAAAAAAAGACGAACTCAATTAGTGGTGGTCGTTGATGAATATGGCGGAACAGCTGGTCTGGTAACTATGGAGGATGTGATTGAAGAGCTGGTTGGTGAAATTGAAGATGAATTTGATCCAGACGAACAAGATTTTATCAAACGCTCTGACGGCTCGTACTGGATACGAGGCAAAATGCCAATCTACGATCTTAATGAGCAGTTAGAATTTCCGCTTCCCGAGAGTGATGAGTATGATTCTATTGGAGGTCTAGTCTGCTCTGAACTGGGTTATATTCCAGTGGCAGGTGAATTGTTCACATTATCTACCTATGAGGTCAAGGTTCAGAGTTCAAACCAACGACAGGTTTTAATCGTTCAACTAAAACCAATAAACATGGCAGACAATGAAATCCCTAGCACCTCTTAATGAAGCTATTCAGCATCAATTACTACCTTGGTTTGATCAAAACCAAAGGATGATGCCCTGGAGAAAGCGCAGAACTCCCTATCGTGTTTGGATATCGGAATTAATGCTTCAGCAAACGAGAGTTGCCCAAGCTATACCATATTATCAGCGCTTTATGCGCCGTTTCCCCTCTCTGAAGAAGTTGGCAGAGGCATCTCAGTCAGAGGTATTAAAAGCGTGGGAGGGGTTGGGTTATTATTCGCGTGCCCGTAATTTACATAAAGCCGCTCAGATCATTCGAGATCAACACAGTGGACGCTTTCCATGTGACCCTCAGGAAATATCGAAGTTGCCCGGTGTGGGGCCATACACAACCGCAGCGATTGGCTCTTTAGCGTTTAATCTTAATCTGGCTGTAGTGGATGGTAATGTGATGCGGGTGTTGGCTCGGTTGCGTATGATCGAAGATGATATTGCTCAACCTTCTACAAAGAAAAAATTTCAAAAGTTAGCCGATCAACTGCTTGTAAAAGGCGAAGCTGGAAAATTCAACGAGGCTCTAATGGAGTTAGGTGCCACGGTTTGTTTGCCTCAAAATCCATCTTGCGACGTCTGTCCCCTCTCAACGGCATGTCAGGCTAAGTTGTTAGATGATGTAAGCAGGTTTCCGGTGAAACAAAAAAAGAAACGCATTCCACATATCATTGTGGGTGCTGCTGTGGTGCATAACCGAGATGGGAAAATACTAGTGGCACAACGACGAAATGATCAGATGTTAGGAGGGTTATGGGAGTTCCCGGGCGGTAAAATTGAGAGCAATGAGACGATTGAAGAAGGTGTCATACGGGAACTGAACGAGGAACTCGGGATATCAATTTCTGTGGAAGAAAAAATTATAACTGTAAAACATACCTACAGTCATTTTACCATGGAGATGCATACTTTTTGGGCGAGAATTGAATCGGGCACACCGGTGGCAATTGAATGTCAGGACGTCCGCTGGAAGGAGCTATATGAATTGAGCGAACTTCCTTTTTCGAAAGCAGATTTAAAAGTGATTGATGCGCTAAAAGCTAACCTTTATCATGAAAAAAAGGAGAAGATGTGAGAAAAGTTATTTTTACAGACAAGGCCCCCCTGCCTATTGGACCATACAGTCAAGCAGTTCAGTGCGGCTCCATGCTTTATCTTTCAGGTCAAATTCCCGTTGATCCAGCGTCAGGAGAGTTGGTGGAATCGGATATAAGTCTTCAAACAGAACAGGTCTTCAAAAATATTGTAGCGGTTCTTGAGGCGGAAAAAGTCACGTTAGAGCATGTAGTCAAAACAACCGTTTTTCTAAGTGATTTTGTTAACTTTGCTAAGATGAATAAAATATATGGCGACTATTTTGGTGAGACGAATGCACCTGCAAGGTCAACGGTTGAGGTCGCCGCACTCCCATTGGGTTCACTGGTAGAAATTGAAGTGATTGCAGATCTTAGTCATGCCACGTAGTCAATTGATCAAATCCGCGCTGTTTTTATTGCTACTGATCGGCTTAATGGTCGGAGGTTCATGGCGAGCAAACCGTATTGAAAATCCTCTTTTTAGGGGCGAAACAATGGGGACAACTTATAGTATTCGTCTTGTTGGTGTGCTTTCTAAAAAAGAGGCCAATAGATTGGCGGAGCGCATGGATGAATTGTTGATTGAGATCAATCAGCAGATGTCGACTTGGCTAGACGATAGTGAGATAAGTGCCTTCAATAAACACAACTCAACCGAGCCTTTTCAGGTTTCTGAAGGCTTCGCGTCGGTGACAAAATCAGCACTTCAACTGGCAGCTGTAACTGGAGGAGCATTTGATCCGACGGTGCAGCCGTTGCTGAATCTATGGGGATTCGGTAGCGAGAGCCGTGAGGGTCAGCCCCCCTCCCCTGCAATAATTGAAGAGACTCGTCAGCAAACCGGTTGGCAAAAAATTACGGTTGGTGCCGATAATGAACTAAGAAAGGATGTGTCGGGGTTACAGCTCGCGCTGGGAGCTATAGCCAAAGGGTATGCGGTTGATCGGCTGGGTCAGCTGTTGCGTGAGGAAACATTTGATGAGTGGTTTATCGAAGTAGGTGGTGAAGTATTAGTTTCAGGGGAAAATGTTGACCGCGTTGCTTGGAAAATCGGCATTCAAAGTCCTGATGCGAGCTTTTTTGAGACAACGCTGCACGGTATTGTGCAGGCAACGAATGGTGCAGTGGCAACGTCTGGTAGCTATCGCAATTTTGTTGAAGTCGACGGCAGGCGGTATGCTCACATTATAGATCCACGCAGCGGGCAGGCAGTTTATAGTGATCTGGTAAGCGTGAGTGTACTTGCGCCAAGTTGTCTTGAAGCAGATGGATGGGCTACTGCACTCTACGTGATGGATGTAGAATCAGGTTTAGAAAAAGTTAATCAGTTGCCAAACATTGAAGCTCTTTTTATCTGCTCGTCTAATGGGAACTTAGTAGCCTACTATAGTGATGAATTTATAGCTAAAACGTCATATGAAACAACATATTAGGAATTACAGTATATGAAAATAGGATTAGCGTTATCGGCAGGGTTCCTCATCCTCTTAGCAGGCTGTAATGACGAAGAATTAAGCCAGGATGAACGGGAAGAAAAAATTGAGCGTGTTGTCGAGGCACGATTATTTATGGAAACGGGACAATATGCTGAGGCGGAAAAAAGCTTCAAGAAAGCCCTTGAGGAGAACCCTACCATTGCCAGACCGCATCTGGATCTTGCAACAATATACCAGCAGCACATAATTAATTATGTGCATGCGATCTACCATTATGATCGCTACTTGGAATTGCGACCGAAGAGTGAGAAAAAAGTGCTTATCGAACAGCAACGGATCAAAGTGGCACAGATGCTTGCCAACACATTGTTGCAGAATACACCACAAGTGAAGACCTTAGTTGAGGAGAACAACACGTTAAAGAAAGAGCTTGTGAGCTTACGACGCAGCGCTTCTCAGGTTCAGTCCGCACGTAGTAATGTTACAACGGCGCCATCGTCAACGGAAACACCCCTGCCGAAAAGTAGCGTTAGCATCTATCATGTTGAACCGGGTGATACGCTCTCAAAAATTGCCAAAAAGTTTTATAATGATTCAGGAAAATGGGATCGCATATATCAGGCAAACCGTGATGCGCTGCAATCTCCCTCCGGTATACGCGTAGGACAGACATTGGTAATTCCGCTGGTTCAATAATTCGATGAAGATAACTGGGTTCATCTCATCTTCTTGGGGTCGATTCGAGTATTGTTTTTCTGAGGATAGAAAGTTGCGAAAGTTGCGTCTTCCCTTTCTAGAACATGTTCCAAGTATACCCTTCTCCATCATCCAATCGGATCTATTACCGCTGGAAGAGTATATTGAGAAGTATGTAAAAGGTAAGGCTAGCGATACGTTTGGGTTTGAATTATCTGGAACGCCATTTCAACAAAAGGTGTGGAAAGAGCTCCTAAAGATAGAGATCGGAAAGACCATGCGGTATGCTGAAGTCGCTCAGAATATAGGCCATCCCCTTTCCTATCGGGCGGTAGCGCAGGCGTGTGCAAAGAATCCGTTGCCGCTGATTGTTCCCTGTCATCGAGTGGTCGGAAAATCAAATCTAGGTGGTTATGCATATGGCATCGCTTGGAAAAAATTTCTGCTCGCGCTTGAAAAGAGAGAGAAACGCTAATGTAGGCTTGCATCCACCGTGACGCGGAGTAGGCTTTCAGCGTTGATTGTTTGGTTAAGAATCTTAAAACCGGAAAAAATATGTCTCATTTTAAAGAAAACATCACAGCTACATTGCTGTCTGAACGCTCACTTTTTCATCTAAAATATAGTCGGGGTAAAACATTAGAATCTGCCACGACGCTCGATAAAATGCTCTGCTTCTCGCATGCCATTCGCGATATGGCAGTGGATGGTTTTATGGCGACACAGGCTACATATCGAAAGCAGGATTCTCGGCGAGTTAACTATTTATCGATGGAGTTTCTCATTGGTAAAATGCTCGAGAATAACGTGTATGCGCTCGGAGTAGAGAGTATTGCTGATGAAGCTTTAAAACCACTCAACACGACCCTTCAAGAACTGCTGGTGCACGATGTTGAGGCTGGTCTCGGGAATGGTGGGTTAGGACGGTTGGCTTCTTGCTACCTTGATTCGTTGGCAACGCAGGAGTTGCCGGCATTTGGATACGGAATCCGATATGAACATGGTATTTTTAAACAGGAGTTTGAGGACGGCTGGCAACGTGAACGTCCGGATGAGTGGCTATCGCACGGGTATCCATGGGAGTTGATTAGGCCGGAGTATACGATTCCAGTTTGTGTGTATGGTCAGTTGCGAAAAAATTATCAGCCAGGTCGAGGCGCCGAGGACGTGTGGGAGGGTTTTCAAGTATTTGAAGCAGTGCCGTATGACATTCCCATTATCGGTTATCATGTTAATTCGGTGAACATGCTGCGTCTATGGAAGTCACAGCCATCCGAAGGCTTCCGATTAGATGTATTTAATCAGGGAGATTATGTACGGGCGGTAGAAGAGAAAAACTGGGCGGAGAACGTTTCCAAGGTCCTCTACCCTTCTGACTATACATATGCTGGAAAAGAGCTGCGCTTAATACAGGAGTATTTTTTAGCCTCTTGTTCAGTTCGCGATATTATCCGGCGATATAAGAAGAACCATTCGACATTTGATCAATTTGCAGAAAAAAATGTAATTCAGCTTAACGACACCCACCCGACGCTGGCTATTGTGGAACTAATGCGGATTCTGCACGATGAAGAGCAGATACCATGGAATGATGCGTGGGAAATTACTACAAAAGCATTCTGCTACACCAATCATACCCTACTGGCTGAAGCCTTAGAAAAGTGGAGTGTAGATTTGCTAAATAGGGTTCTGCCTCGGCATATGCAAATAATCTTTGAAATTAATCATCGTTTTTTGCAACAGGTGGAAATTGATCATCCCGGTGAGAGTGAAATTATCCGTGAAGTTTCGCTTATTGAAGAGGGAGACGAACAGATGGTGCGCATGGCGAATCTCTGTGTGGTAGGATCTCGTAAAGTAAACGGAGTGTCTGCCCTGCACTCATCGCTATTGCGCACGCAGACTATGGAGACGTTTGACAAAGTATTTCCCGATAAATTTTGCAACGTAACCAACGGTATCACGCATCGTCGCTGGCTGATCAAATGTAATCCTGAACTATCCGCCCTTCTTTCAGAGCATATCGGAGAAGAGTGGAAATATGATCTGAAAAAAATTGAAGAGTTTGAAAAGAAGGCAGCTGATGTCTCTGTTCAGCAAACGTTCATGAAGATTAAGCATGCTAAAAAAGAGAGCCTAGCTGCATACATTCTTGAGCATACCGGTTATGCGGTTAATCCCGATTCGATTTTCGACGTTCAGATCAAGCGGTTGCATATGTATAAACGTCAACTTTTGAAGGCGATGCATATTATCTATCTCTATCAGCGCATAAAGGAAAACCCGCAAATTGAACTACAGTCTCGCACCTTTATATTTGCTGCTAAAGCTGCACCGGCCTATCTCATCGCCAAATCGGTTATCAAATTAATCAACACGATGGCCGAACATATCAATAACGATGTGGATGTAGCCGGGCGACTGAAAATAATCTTTTTGCCGGATTATAATGTATCGCTTGCCGAGAAAATCATTCCGGCCGCGGATATATCAGAACAGATTTCAACAGCAGGACTTGAAGCGTCTGGCACCGGGAATATGAAACTTGCTTTAAACGGAGCGCTTACAGTGGGAACCTGGGACGGGGCTAATATCGAGATTGCTCAGCACGTCGGAGAGGATAACATCTTTATTTTTGGTAAACGCACCGAAGAGCTAGAGCAACTTCGCGACGAGGGGTATGATCCCTGGAACGTGGCAGAAGGTTCTGATGAGTTGATGCAGGTGCTAGAAGCAATTCGAGATAATATTTTCAATCCGGAAAGTCCTGATCTATTTAAAGAGCTCTACCATGAGTTGACGACTAACGGTGACTTTTACTTCTATCTGGCAGATTTTGAATCGTACATTCACTGTAATGATGAGGTTGATGCTCTATATGCTCAACCGAGTCAGTGGGCAGAAAAAGCACTTCTCAACGTAGCACGAATGGGATGGTTTACATCAGATCGTTCGATCCAGGACTACTGTGAACAAATATGGAATCTGGAGCGAACGGCAGTCGATTTGGATGAGCTTTAATCACGACTGAAAAGCGGATTGTAGTCTGTCGCGTAGAGTCGTGATTCTCTTCTTTGATTCGGTTTGAGAAACAGCCAGGCGAATCGCTTTTTCGCTGCCTACCAGAATGACCAATTTTTTTGCCCGTGTAAGTGCGGTGTAAAGAAGTGTACGCTGTAGCATCACATAGTGCTGCGTATGAACGGGAATAATAACAACGGGATACTCGCTTCCCTGGCTTTTATGGATCGTAATCGCATACGCGTGAAGAAGAGCATCTAACTCTCTGAAATCATACTGCACAACCCGATCCTCATACCGTATTTGCGCTTCTGTATTTTCATGATCGAGATGCTCGATCGTTCCTAAATCACCGTTATAGACTTCTTTATCGTAATCATTTTCGGTCTGCATGACTCGATCACCGCACCGAAACACCGTGCCAAATCGCTCTACTTCTTCGCCGTGCGGATTCAAAATACGCTGCATTGTTTGATTTAAATTACGGGCACCCAGAATGCCCTTCTGCATAGGCGAGAGAATTTGAATATCTGTCAAAGGATTGAAACCGAATTTCTTGGGGATCGATTCCCTAGTTAATTTGGCAATCATCTGAACCGCCTTTTCGGGGTCTTCTGCAGCAATGTAATAACAGTCGCCCTCTTCAGAGTTGGTCGGAAAACGCGGCATTTCACCAGTATTAATCATGTGCGCATTGCTGACAATTAAACTGGTGGCTGCTTGCCGAAAAACCTCTTGTAAATGACCGACTGCAAACTGGGAGGATGCTATTAAATCTTGCAACACACACCCCGGCCCAACTGAGGGTAATTGATCCGCATCACCCACAAAAATAACAGCGGCATGCAGTGGAACCGCTTTCATGAGTTGGTTAGCCAATTGGATATCAATCATACTGCACTCATCTACAATCAACACATCGCACGCCAACGGGTTTTCGGTATGATGAACAAATCCGCCCGTACCTGGGTTATATTGTAAGGCACGATGGATCGTCGTGGCTTCTAGCCCGGTGCTTTCGCTCATTCTTTTTGCAGCACGCCCAGTGGGTGCGCAGCAGAGGATACGCAATTTTTTGGCGCGCAAGATCATGATAATGGAGTTCACCAGCGTGGTTTTTCCAACCCCCGGCCCACCCGTTATAATCGAGATCTTAGAAGTAATCGCTCTGCGGAGTGCCTCCTGTTGAGACGTTGCAAGTGAAATATCGGAGCGCTCTTGCACCCAATCCAGCGCCCGGTCGACCTGAATGTCGGGGCTGGGATGACTCCCCTGAGATACTTTATAGAGCCGATCTGTTACTTCACATTCAGACGCATATAGCTGCGGTAGATAGATTAAACTTCCAAGTTCCGGGTGCTCGAATCGAATCAAATGCTTTGCTGCAATAGAGGCTTCCAGTGCTTCGATAATAATATCCGTATTAATATCCAGCAACTCAGCCGTCTTCGACAAAAGATCATTCTGAAGATAGGCACAGTGCCCCTGTAGCGTTAACTCATGCAACGTATGTTCGATGCCTGCCCGCGCGCGCAAGGCAGACTCTTTAGCAATCCCAAGACGCATAGCGATTTTATCCGCCATTAAAAAACCAATTCCCCGAATATCTCGCCCAAGGCAATAGGGATCGCGCTGCAGCACCTCAATGGCACGCTCTCCATATTTTTTGTGAATACGGAATGCTTTTGAGGGGGTTATCCCATGGCTAAAGAGGAAGGACATGATCTGCCGAATGCTTTTCTGCTCATCCCACGCCTGCTTAATCCGCTCTTTTCGCAGTTTGCCAATTCCTTCCACCTGCAACAGCTTCGCTGAATTATTTTCAATAACATCAAAAACGTCTCTACCAAATGTTTTGACCAGTCTAGAGGCGTACTCTTTGCCAATCCCTTTAACCAAATCCGAGGCCAGATATTTTTCGATGCCCTCCAGTGTGTCCGGCCGTGTCGTACGCATCGACTCCGCTTTAAACTGTCGACCATGCCGCGGATCGTTAATCCATTCGCCGTCAGCCGTCAGCCACTCCCCCTCATTTACACTGACCGAGGAACCGGTCAGCGTAACCAGCTCTTTCTGATTGCGCACCGACACGCGCAATACACAAAACCCATTCTCCTCGTTAAGGAATACAATGCGCTCAATTTGCCCGTCTATTTTATCCATCATGAATTATGAAGCATCGGAAACTTCCCTATCAACTGGACTTCACGAACCAACTCTAATCCGAATCTATCTTTTACAGCCTTTTTCATCTTCTCAGAAAGATCATAGACATCCAGCGCACTCGCTTCTTTTCCAGCAATGATAATATTCGCATGTTTGGAATAAAGCGAGGCACCGCCAACCTGAAAAGATTTTACACCCGCCTCTTCCAAAAACCAGCCCGCCGCCTGCCGACGCTCTGCTGCCGAGGTCGGTTCAATATTTCTGAACACACTTCCAGCGCAAGGTTCAGTTTTCCAGTCAGGATGCTTCTCTCTCCGCAGTTGCAAAATAGATGCCCGCTCACTCTGCAATGCCTGCGGATCGACCGTTTCCACCCTAATGTCAGCCTGCAACACGATCTCGCGACTTGCCTTCAAAACAGACGAACGATAGGCAAATTCCAGCTCTTCGCCCTCTACCCAGCGCCGATCGCCCTCGACTGACAATAACTCAGCTCGCAACAGCGCATCCCCTATCTGCTTTCCAAATGCACCCGCATTGCCCGCAATCGCGCCGCCAAGCGTTCCCGGAATACCGCTTAGATACGTTAGATCACCGATACCAAGTTCAACGAGTCTGGCCGCAAAATTATCTAATAACATATCACCGCTCACCCGAACAAAGCCCTCATCCTCTATCAGTTCTTGCGACGACTCGTTACAAAAGCGGAGCACAACCTCATCGAGCCCCTCGTCCGAAACCAGCACATTGGTCCCCTGCCCCATAACAAAGTAAGGCTGTTTTTCACGGTGAAGCAGAGAGACGATCAATGCCAGCTCATCAGCATCACGACACTGCACCATGGCAGGTGTTTTTCCACCTACTTGAAAACTTGTATAACGAGACAAGAACATATCGGCTTCCGCATCAAATTCAGATACGAGCCGATCGACTATGATTGGACTGACGGATGATTCACTCATAGAAAAGACTCGTAAATGTAATCCAGCTTACACAAATATCCAAGCATCGCTATGCTTGATATTACATCCCAATCGAATCCACGCATTAAAAGGCTCAAGCGCCTTATGACCCAACGTAAAGCAAGAGCGGAAGAAAATGCCTTCATCATGGAAGGCTGGCGCTCGCTCGAGGGACTTTTACGGACCGGGCATCGTGCCTTTGAAATAGAGTTTGTCTGTACATCCGATCAATTTACTCCCCCCGCTCCCCTCCCAAAAGAGATCGAGCATATTCGGCTTCCTGAACAGATCTTTAACAGCATCACAGAACTTGAACAGAGTCCCGGCATCTTAACCGTCATCCGGCAGCAGAAAATGGAAGTAGACTGGTCTTGCTACGCAAAGATATTACTGCTCGACCGCATTCGGGACCCCGGTAATCTCGGCACGCTCATCCGCTCAGCCGTCGGCGCCGGCTATGATGCGATTCTATTGGCCGGAGAATGCGTCGATCCAACGAATCCAAAAGTCTTACGAGCAACCATGGGCACCTTTTCCCGCCTGCCGATAATACCCTGCTCAGCTGATCAGCTATCCTCTATAAAACAGAAGTTCGATATGCAACTGATTGGATTAGTTTGTCGGGGCGGCACCACAATTCAAGAGCTAAACCTCTCTACTCCCTACATAGTCGCGCTCGGCTCAGAAGCAAATGGACTTCCAGACGATCTACTCTCACTATGCGACCAACTAGCCACCATAGAAGTAGACCAAGCCTGCGAATCATTAAACGTAGCAGTCGCAGGCAGCGTTGCCATGTTTACCCTGTAAAGAATGGTGGGCGATGACGGATTCGAACCGCCGACCCTCTCGGTGTAAACGAGATGCTCTAGCCAGCTGAGCTAATCGCCCTTAAAAAAGAGAAAGCATCGTAGCGGTTCCGAAAAACGAGTCAAGTTTCTAGATGAAAAAAGCGGCTACTTAAATTGATTTTGAATATGTGCAATGGCACGCAGGGTTGCTTGGTTTTGTTGCTCTGTTCCAACAGTGATCCGAATGTAGTCGGGTAGACCGTATGCATCCATGGGTCGCACGATGATTTTTTCCTGTTGCAACGCATGAAACCATTCACGCCCTGCCCCGGTTTTTACTAAAATAAAGTTGGCGGCGGAAGGAACGGTTTCGATGCCTAATTTCTGAAGCCCAGATACGAGCTGGCGACAACCGGCTTGCGTCGATTGAGCGGTTTGTTGCAGATGTTCTTCGTCATCGAGGGCGGCTAATGCTCCGGCTTGCGCCATTGCGTTCACATTAAAGGGTTGTCGGACTCGATTCAGCCGATCAATCAGCTTTTCGTTTGCTACGCCATATCCGATGCGCAGACCGGCTAGTCCGTAGCCTTTGGAAAAGGTGCGCAGTATGATTACATTTTCACACCCTTCACGAATCAGCGCTAACGAGTCTCCCCGTTGATCGGGTGGCATTACTTCAAAGTAGGCCTCATCGATTATGACGAGTACGTATGGTGGCACGGTACGAACAGCTTGCACAAGCGCAGCTGGATCAACCGCGGTTCCGGTTGGATTGTTGGGGTTTACCAATGCCAAGAGGCGCGTGTCGGGACGGATGGCGCTGAGCATGGCGTCTAGATCGTGTGTAAAGTCTTGCATGGGTACGCGGATTAGCTCGCCTTGATAGAGGTGTGTTGCCAGTGCATAGACGGCAAATGCTTTGTCGGCCATCACGAGAGACGTGCCGGGCTCTAGATAGAGGTGCGCCAGAAAAACGATTAGCTCATTACTTCCATTGCCAAAGAGTATCTGTTCCGGCTGTACGTCCAGTTTCTGGGCCAGTCGCTTGCGCAGATAGAAGCATCCCCCATCGGGATAGCGGTGCATGTCTGGTGCGGCTTGTTGCATGGCTTCAATGGCTTTTGGGGAGGGGCCCCATTCGTTTTCGTTAGAGGCCACTTTTACAATGTCAGATAGATCAGTGAAACCGAGTTCACGAGCCACTTCTTCAATTGGTTTGCCCGGTTCATAGACCTTCAGTTGTTCGATCCACTCTTTCATGCTTCGTCCTTAATCTGTGGCGCTAATGAGCGGCAGCGGTCGATAATCGTTGGTACTATTTCAAGAACGGTATCTATATCTTTTTCGGTACTGTATTTCCCTAAGCTAAAGCGAATAGCACCGTTGAGATATTTTCGCTCAACCCCCATCGCTTTTAGCACATGCGATGCTTCCAGCGAGCCGGATTCACAAGCCGATCCTGTAGACACACTAATATTGTGATCATCCAGCATATAGAGAATGGCTTCGCCGTCGAGATGCTCAAATCCAATGTTGAGTGTGTTGGGAAGCCGTTGCGCATCGCCACCATGCAGGGCGGCCCCTTTGCAGGTAGATAAAATGCCCTCTTCGAGTCGATTTCGTAAACCCTCTATTCGAGACGCTTCCTGTGCCATCGTCTGTTGAACCATTTCAGAGGCTTTACCAAAGCCAATAATGGCAGGAACATTTTCGGTGCCGGCACGACGGGCGCGCTCCTGATGCCCCCCGCGTAGAAAAGGTGTCAGCCGTGTGCCTTTTCTGAGGTATAAGGCACCAATCCCTTTGGGACCGCATAGTTTATGGGCGGATATGGAAAGCATATGAATTGGTAAATCCTTCACGGAAATAGGTAGTTTGCCCGTGATCTGGACGGCGTCTGTATGAAATAGCGCACCCGCTTCCGCTGTTATTGTTGCCAACTCTTCAATCGGTGAAACAACTCCTGTTTCGTTGTTAGCCCACATAAAAGAGACCAATGCTGTCGTTGAATTTTTAAGCGCTTTTTTAACTTCTTCTAGCTGCGGTCGGCCGTTCTCGTCGACCGGCACCCAGACAACCGATTGCTCACGCTGTTCAAGCCATTGGGCGGGTCCGATAACGGCTGCATGCTCGGTTGGGCTAGTTATGAGCTGCGCAGTGGTGCCAAGTTGCTCCATACCGCTTATGATGGCGGTGTTGTTTGATTCAGTTGCCCCACTCGTAAAAATAATCTCACTCGGTTCCTCAGCACCGATGAGGGTAGCGACCTGTTCCCGTGCACGATCTACCGCCCGTCGAACCTGATTGCCCGGATTATGGGCACTCGATGGATTAGCCCACAGTTCATGCAAATACGGCAGCATCGCCTCTACGACGGCAGGGTCGGTTGGTGTTGTTGAATTATAATCAAGATAAACCGATTGCATCGATAGGCGACCTTTCCCGCGTTAGCTCAACTCTAGCATGGCTTCAATCGAGCGTCGTGCTCGATTAGAAATATCTTCTGGCACCGTGATACGGTGTTGCATGTCTTGTAAAGACCAGAGGACTTTTTCGGCATCAATTTTTTTCATGTTTGGGCAAAGTGCGCGATCGCTAACCGAATAAAATTTCTTCTCTGGGTTTTCATTCCGAAGGCGATAAAGCAGCCCCATCTCGGTTGCTACAATAAATTCTTGCTCATCTGAATTGCGTGCATGCTCAATCATCTGACCGGTTGAGAGAAGATAATCAGATACATCCCGGATATTCTGTGGGCACTCGGGGTGAGACATTACTTTTGCCTGCGGATGATCCTGTTTTTCACGTACAATATCACGGTCTCGAATACGCGAGTGCGTCGGACAGTATCCATCCCATATAATCATTTCGCGTCCGACTAGCTCTTGCACGTAGTGACCCAAGTGGGTGTCCGGTACAAAAATTATATCCCGATCCTTGGGAACGGACTGAACAATCTTAACAGCGTTCGAGGAGGTACAGCAAAGATCCGTTTCCGCTTTTACGGCTGCCGAGCTGTTTACATACGCAATCACGACCGCGTCGGGGTGCTCTGCTTTTCTGGCTCGTAATTGATCAGCCGTGATCATATCCGCCATGGGACAGCCGGCAAACTGATCCGGTAGTAGTATTGTTTTTTCAGGACTCAGAATAGCGGCTGTCTCCGCCATAAAGTGAACGCCACAAAAAACAATCACTTCTTCGTCGAGTTCAGCGGCTTTTCGACTCAACTCAAGTGAATCTCCGGTAAAGTCAGCCAGTGCCTGTACCTCATCTGGTTGGTAGTTGTGCGCGATAATCACGGCACCCCGCTCTTTTTTCAACAGATCTATTTCATTTGCTAACGACATATCTTCTCCACAGTATTAATCGTAGAACGTGCGAAAAATTTGCACCGAATAAAAACAAAAACTGTATCTATCGTGCAGCGGGTCGATGTCCTAAACAGGTGTCGACCCGTTCAGCGGTTTTAATCCAGGGATGGTCTGCTGGAACGGTTTTGGTGATGCCTGCCACTTGTTCGATTGGCACAGGAACGCAGGTATCGCCTTGCATGGCGACCATTACATTGTAAACACCGTTTGAGAGCAGCTCCCCTGCTTTGGTTCCGAGTCGTGTGCAGAGCAGGCGATCTGCTGCTGTTGGCGCTCCTCCTCGTTGGACATGTCCAAGCGATGTGTATCGAATATCAATGCCGGTTGCTTCGTTAATTTCACGGGCAATACGGTTGGCAATGGGTTCAGGCATATAGCCATCAGCTCTTCCTTTTATTTTTTTCCGTCCGTGTTCAGCTTCCTGTATGCTTAATGCTCCTTCCGCTACCGCTAAAATGGAGAAACGTTTGTGATGCCGTCGCCGCTCCAGTAGATGCGCTGTCACCACGTCCAGATCGTATGGAATTTCTGGTATCAAGATAACATCTGCACCGCCTGCAATACCGGCGCCGAGTGCTAGCCACCCAGCTTTATGCCCCATGATTTCACAGACGATAGCTCGATGATGACTCGTTGCTGTTGTATGCAATCGGTCAATAGCTTCAGTGGCGATGGTCATTGAAGAGTCAAACCCGAAGGTGATATCGGTACAACCCACATCATTATCAATAGTCTTGGGTAGAGTTAAAACATTCAGACCGGCTTGATGGAGTCGCATAGCATTTTTCTGTGTGCCGTTGCCGCCGAGACAAACCAGACAGTCGATATGATTGCGCTCTGCATTTTGTACAGCGGTTGCCGTCATATCCATTACTTGATCGGCCATCTTCATTTTATGGGGCTTATCACGACTTGAACCTAAAAAGGTACCTCCATGTGTTAAAATACCGCTTACGTCCGCATCTGATAATTGAATAAAACGATTCTCTACGAGCCCACGAAATCCGTCCTGAATGCCAAATACTTTTGTGCCTTGTTGCAAGACAGTTTTTACAACCCCTCGAATAGCGGCGTTCAAACCCGGACAATCACCGCCCGATGTTAATATGCCAATGGTTTTGGTTTTCGATTCCATGATAAAAACGTCCTCTTTATTTATGCTTCATTTTTTATGTCGCCGAGATGGGGCTCAAATCGCGTAGGTTTGTCTTTTCTTTTTTGATCTAGCAGATCCTGCATCTGTTTTTGCAACCACGCCTGACTGCGCATTTTGCGCGCACCTTTAGTTGGCAGAGCCCTACGGTAAGAACCGTCCGATTGCAATAGCCAGGCGCGCTGATTGTCCTGCATATGAATTTCCAAATATTTGCGAAGCTTTGCTTGGCATTCAGCATCTATAATCGGAACCAATAGCTCAAGTCTTCGATCTAGGTTGCGCGGCATCCAGTCTGCACTAGAGATGTAGAGCTGTGGCTTGCCCCCATGATAGAACTGAATGATCCGTGCATGTTCTAAGTACCGATCCACAATACTTGTGACTCGAATATTTCCTCGTGGTTTTAGACAACAGATACCGCGAATATTTAACACTATCTTAACGCCAGCTCGATCCGCTCGGTAAAGCGCCTCTGAAATAGCTTGATCTACAAGTGAGTTCATCTTCACGTACACGGAGGCTTTTTTACCCTCTTTAGCTCGGCTGATCTCAAATTCAATCAGCTCTAAAATACGCTCCCGTAATGTTAGTGGTGCGATTGATAGATGATTCATTCGCTCCGGCTGTGCATAGCCGCACAGAACATTGAAAAACATTGATGCATCTTCACCCAACCCAGCATGACAGGTTAAATAACTTATATCGCCATATAATTTAGCAGTTGATTCGTTATAATTTCCCGTTCCGTAATGACAGTAGCGAACAATTCCCGTCTCTTCGCGCCGCACCACTAAGGTTATTTTTGCATGTGTTTTATAACCGCGAACTCCGTGGATAACCTGAATGCCACTCAGCTGCATCTCACGGGCCCATTCGATGTTCTGCGCCTCATCAAAACGTGCCTTCAGCTCAATCAATACCGTGACTTGTTTGCCAGTTAAGGCTGCCCGTTTCAGTGCTTGCACGATGGCACTATCTGAGCTGGTACGATACAGAACCATTTTAATTGAAAGTACATTGCTATCGGCAGCGGCCTCTTCAACCCATCTGAGGACCGGATCGAAGGATTCATACGGATGATAGAAAAGACGGTCACTCATTTTAATCTGCTCAAACATAGGCTGATTGGGAACAATGTCTGCAGGCTGCTGCGGGCTCCATGGCTCAATTTTTAACTCGTCAAATCCTTCCATGAAGGCCATTGGCATAAGATCTTTCAGGTTCAGTGGTCCTTTGATTAAGTAAACCGTCTCCTCTGCCGCAGGAATCAGCTTGAGCAACAAATGCTGTAGCGAGGCACTCATAGACGCATCAAGCTCAAGACGAACGCAGGAACCAACTTTGCGTTCTTCAAGAATCTCTTCCATGCCCGCCAATAAATCAGGCGCTTCCTCTTCTGCCACGGCAAAGTTCGCATTCCGCGTTATCCGAAAAGAGCCTGACTCTACGACCCGGAAACCGGGAAACCATGCGTGGCAGTGTTTTTGAACAACCTCTTCTAATAGAAGATAACTGATACCCTCATCACTGGATAATTTTACAATCCGGTTTAGACTGTGGTGCAGCGGCAGAATCGCATGAACCACACTCTTTTTGCCTTTCAAGGGTTCGAGTGCC
Source organism: uncultured Kiritimatiellaceae bacterium (assembly GCA_964014015.1). GTDB lineage: Bacteria > Verrucomicrobiota > Kiritimatiellia > Kiritimatiellales > Pontiellaceae > Pontiella. The sequence goes on along the minus strand of CAXGYR010000001.1, from coordinate 22,988 downwards.
ACCAGCATATGTAGTGCAAGGTTCTCCAAATTGAGTGGCTGGTCATCGGAGCGAATGCCGACCGGCGTGATAATGGGCAATACTTCCTGCTGAAAATAGTATTCCGCTTCCCGCTCTTGATCATGGGTTAACGAGTCAGGATTCAGATGAACAATGCCTGACTGATTCAGCGCGGGTTCTACATCGCGGTAAAAACAACGATGCAACTCCGCCATCATGCGTTGCGTGCGCTTGCGAATGGTTTTCAACTGCATGATTGGGGTTAACCCCGCAATATCTTTTTTGCGGCGACCCGCCTGCCGTGCCATCTCGAGCCCACCTACTCGCACCATAAAAAACTCATCTAAATTAGAGGCCGTTATCGCTAGAAATTTAAGTCGTTCCAGCAGAGGACTAGCAGGACTCTTTGCTTCTTCCAAGACGCGCTGATTGAATCCTAGCCAGCTCATTTCTCGATTAAAAAAATCTCTCTTACTCATTGAACACTCTTTCTTGACTTGCGCTTCTTAAGAACCACTGACCGCCCATAAACCTGACGCACCATTTTAGCCAGACGATCTAGTACCATTTCCTCTACCGAAATCGATTTTTCACAGGTATGAAGAAGCTCAAGTCGATCCTCTTTAAACTCAACATCTTCAATATGAAGCCGCTGACTGTGAGAGGCATCTAATGCCTCCGCGATCCGCAAGATGGATGCGAGATTATTCACAACCCGACGGTGATGACGGGATAAATTTTGATAATCAGCATGACTGTTTTTAGGGGTTGCTCCTCGATGATAGCGTGCGATCATAGCGCACAGTTTGATCTCTTGCGGAGTGAGCCCGAAGATCTGACTGTTCTCAATCAGATAGCGACTGTGTTTATGATGTGCGGTAGCATCGACAAAATGACCGACATCGTGAAGCCAGGCGGATACCTGCAAAAAAACCTGCTCACGAACCCCTAGCTGATGCTCATTTTTAAGGGCCTCGAATAGCTGCAGTGCATGTTCACAAACATGACCTGCGTGCTTCATATCCACTTGATAACGACGTGCGATATTTTTCGCTGAATGAAGAACGTGCGCGATAAAATCAGGTTGCCAGGTTGAGGAAGCTCGCAATTCTGATAGCAATCCATCTCGCATAGTTGCATTGCACGTGTATATGCGTTTCACACCAAACTCCTGGGCGATTTGCAAATAACTACTCCAAGCCGCTTCCACTGTTTGTGCATCGTCGTAGGGAATTTGATACCGGGTCGCGATCTGTTCGGGCCGTAGTTTCCGGATACGCTGAATCAATTTATCAACCTCACTGCAACGAAAGCTCGAAATGGTATCGACTTCCCATGCATCATCAAGCAATTGAGCTGCTAGACGCGCTTCACTACCCATAAACACTAACACGGGACGTTGCACTGTTGTGGTGCTTTGCTCCTGAAAATTACGGAATAACGTGCGGAGCTCCATATGCAACATCTTCTGCGATGGTCGCAACTCTGTATTCGCTTTGTCAGCGGATTCGCTCAATCTGTAAAAGCCGATGCGATGCGTATGAGAAAATGAGATTCTGCCCTTTTTTAGTCCTATCAGTTCCGTGCTACCACCCCCCATTTCGATAAACAACGCATGTTGCTTCCGTAGCTCTTCGTGTTTCGCCAAGTAGGGTTGAATCGCAAAAAAGGTTAAGCGGTTTACTTCTGCTCCAGAGATAAGAGCTATTTCAATACCCGTTGCCGTAAAAATCCGATCCATGAATTCAAGATGATTGCTTGCTTCACGAACCGCGCTAGTAGCTACAGCTCGAATATCTTTTTCGATGTTCAGTTGATACGTATTGGCAACCGCTAAAAAATCTCTGAGAGCTTCAATGCATAATAAAGTTGTCGCTGAGCTGATTCTACCTTTCGTGAAGGTGTCACGCCCGAGCGAAACACTCTGAGTGAGCGACTCCAATACCTTAACATCCTTATCTGGATGTACTTCGGCCATCACCATGCGAATAGATGTCGATCCAATGTCGATAACCGCCTTCACATTATACGTTAAATTCTTTCGAAAATGCATATATTCACTCTAATTCAAAATTTTAGTATAAAAAAGTCAGATTTATAAGTGATTCTAGATTACGCGATTCAAGATTGAAGAATTACGTTACTGTTCTTACACTGTTTTTTTTTAGGAGATACGCATGCCAAAAGCCAAAGAAACCCCGATGATGAGCCAGTATCGTTCTATTCGGCGTTCTTTGCCGGATGATGTTCTGCTATTTTTTCGATTGGGTGACTTTTATGAAATGTTCTTTGATGATGCAGTTCGCGCTGCCTCCATTCTCGAAATTACGCTGACAAAACGCAATGAAGTACCGATGTGCGGTGTGCCCTTCCACGCAGCGGCTGGCTATTTGGAACGCCTGATTAAAGCCGGTGTAAAAGTTGCTCTCTGTGAGCAAGTTGAATCACCAGAAGAAGCGAAAGGCGTTGTGAAACGTGAAGTTACACGCATTGTTACACCCGGAACAATCATCGATGAAATGCACATTGAGGACCGACTCCACAATTATATAGCCTCGCTATTTTGCCACGATGGCACCTATGGCATTGCTATGCTAGACTGCTCCACCGGAAACTGTTGGCTAGAAGAGTGTAGAACTATGGTACAAGTCGAAACCATTTTTACTCACGACCAACCGTCCGAATGTCTGGTAGCTGAGGACCAACTGCAGGAGATACGTGAGTCGCTACACATGCCGCTGGCTTTCACGCAGTGTGAGAATTGGCATTTTGATTATGGCAACGCCGAGGACAGATTATTGCGGCATTTCGGAGCACAATCTCTGCTCGGGTTGGGATTAGCCGATGCTTCCGTCTCCCTGCAGGCACTGGGTGCTTTGTTCGGCTATTTGCAAAACACCCTGCATCATGACCTTGCTCACATACAAAGCATCCGCTTGCGGACTGCCCAAGATATACTTTATCTGGATGAAACCACGGTTATAAACCTTGAATTAGTAGAGCCGCTTTATACCAAACGATCATCTCAAAATAGTACGTTGTTAAGCATAATTGATTCCTCATGCACACCAATGGGCGGTCGTATGATTCGTGAATGGCTTTTACGTCCACTGAATAATACCAAACATATTCTGGATCGACTCGATGCAGTTGAAACATTGACCTCTCATCAAACCCTCCTCATGCAAATACGGGACTACTTGAAAAACGTTCGTGATCTCGAACGACTGGCATCACGGATCGGCTCCGCTGGCTCGAATAATCCTCGGGATATGCAGGCTCTCGCAACATCGCTCGAACAACTGCCCGCTCTCCAACAATTGTTTAAAGGACAAGGTTCGCAGCTAGAGGCGGCCGCCGAAGAACTTGAGCCACTGCCTGATCTTACGCATGAGCTTGATAGTGCTATTCAGGACGAAGCTCCGCTGCATCTTCGAGAAGGCGGCGTTATATCCGATGGATATAGTGCAGAGCTGGATCAACTTCGTCTGGCAGCTAGCGAAGGGCGTTCATGGTTGGCTACCTTCCAATCGCAGGAAGCCGAACGAACAGGAATTAAGAACCTAAAAGTACGTTTTAATAAAGTTTTCGGATACTACATCGAAATCAGCAAGGCGGCTCTCGATAAAGTGCCAGAAGACTATCAACGCAAACAGACATTAACTAATGCTGAGCGGTTTGTTGTTCCAGAACTCACCCAATATGCTGATCAGATTCTGGGTGCTGAAGAGCGTTCAATCGCACTCGAACAGAAGCTTTTTCGTGAGTTGAAAGAAAAAGTTCTACAAGAGCTACCTTCCATCCAGAAAAATGCCCGAAATATTGCGTACATCGATGTGGTTGCTGCCCTTGCTGAAAGAGCTCTCTCACTTAATTATGTACGCCCAGAAATATCTGATGATTCAGAATTGAATATTTATGAGGGTCGTCATCCGGTTGTAGAACAATTGGTTGAAACCGAGCGGTTTGTGCCCAATGATGTGCAACTAAACCAAAAAGATCAGCAGTTGATCCTCTTAACCGGACCGAATATGGCAGGAAAATCAACCTACATACGTCAAGTAGCCCTCATTACCATTTTAGCTCACATGGGCTCTTTTGTACCGGCATCCGCGGCTAGTATTGGGTTGGTTGATCGTGTCTTTACACGGGTGGGTGCTAGTGATGATCTAGCTAGAGGTAGATCCACCTTTATGGTCGAAATGCAAGAAACAGCCAATATTTTAAATCAGGCAACCGATCGAAGTCTCATTATATTAGATGAAATCGGTAGAGGTACTAGTACCTATGACGGCATCAGTATTGCGTGGTCTGTCGCCGAATACCTCTGTGAAAATCCGGCCGTAAGACCTCGAACACTCTTTGCCACCCACTATCATGAGCTGACCGATTTAAGTGAAACGCATGCACAGATCAAAAACTTCAGCGTTGCCGTCAAGGAACAGGGAGATCAGATAACGTTTCTGAGAAAAATAATTCCTGAAGCAGCGGATAAAAGCTATGGCATTCAGGTCGCGCGGCTGGCTGGTCTGCCGGCCAATGTTATCGAGAAAGCAGTGACGATTCTTAACTCTCTTGAACAGGCAGGCCATCCGGATACAACAGCGAAAAGAGCTGTCCGCAAACGGCAATTAAAATCGTCGGAGCATCAGAACCAGCTTGATTTGCTCTAGCTCATAAAATAAACATAATAAAAGTAGTTAATCGGATGTGGTTTTACTGAGTAACAAGGATGGGAGAGAGATATGAAAATAGGTCAAGCAATCAATAAGGCTTCAATCGTTGGAGGGTTTATCTTTTTGGTCTTGCTCTCGCTTCGAACGATCAGCACTCCTGAAATCTGGTCCCACCTAGCGCAGGCAATCCACGGGACTCAACTCTCTTGGCTTCAGTTAGAAAGCGCACCCCACACTACTTTTCTATATGATAAACTACTACTATTTGTTTGGAAAACAGGCGGAGCACCGCTTGCAGTTATATTAAATGTTCTCGCTCTGCTAATGGGTGCTGGATTGCTCGTCAAGTCAGCTGGCAAATGGGGTTCATCGCTTGCACAAGGTTTTTCCATTATTCTCTGTGGTCACATTATTTTCAGATCACTTGACGTCGGTCCCAGCACGCTAATGTTTCTTTTTATTGCAACCTTCAGTTACTTACTGAACGCGATGAAAAGCCGAAACATGCTCTACGGAGTATTAATAGTAGTGCAACTGCTTTGGGCCAACATGCATACCTCCTTTCTTTTTGGCCCCGTTTTAACGGCCATTGCTTCTTTTAAAAATTCCGACATAAAAACGCGAAAAAAAGGCAGAAACTTTTCGTTATTTCCCTTGATACCCATTCTCCTGATTGTATCGCTCATCAATAAAAATGGACTAGGTATTTATCAACAGACGTTTGCCTCACTTTTAAATGCAAGCCCAATTTATTGGGCTTCACTTTTTACCGATTTTTTCCATACAGATTCGATTAAACTCATCCTAATTTTTGTCATTGTTATTGGAGCTATTGGACTGCTCACGTATAAGCAGAAACTACCCTCATATATCACTACCTGTGCCGTAATAAGTATTGCCTTGCTGTGGACATCACCGAAAATGAGTCTACAGTTTGTGGCGCTTGCATACCCCTTTATTGTACTCAGCATTCAATCTGTTAGCGACTATTCAACAAGCCTGTTGCTAGCAAATTCCGCTAGCAAAAAACAGGTTGCCTTAATCATGGCTCAAGTGTTGTTTCTGGTACTGTTAATCTTTTCGATTACGCCTGTTATTTCTGGGCAAGCGTATGTTCGAAATGGATCTGCTTCCTGTTTTGGCGTAGGGATCAATGAAACGCTCTATCCCACTGATCTTGATGAGTTGTTAAACCATGTTGATTTCCCAGAACGTGCCATCAACCAGCCAGCAGACGGAGGTTATCTGACCTATCGATACGGAAGAAATTGTTTTTTAGATTATCGTTCCGGAATATACGAACCAGATATCCTAAAAGATTTGAATCAATTACTCCTTGGCAATACGGAAGCGTTTGACCGTTTTTACCAAGCCTATCGGCCTGAAGCTTTCATTCTCAACGGGCTCTATCCCTCAACAGCCCAGGGCGTTGTCACGTTACTACAACGGGGCTGGAAACTACTATATTTTGACGGCACTACTATTGTTATCCTTCAAGACAAACCTGAGTTCAACGATCTATTTATGCTCTCAGATCTGCAGCAGGCAGGACTTAACAAAATTGAGCAGGCTCGCAAAGATTTCATATCAAGACCTACTAGTGGTGGTAACCCTGCGAGGTTAATTAGTGCAGCAAGAGTCTATTTGGCGCTTAACCGTGCCGCAGAGGCAGAAGCTATTTTTTCGCTGTTATTAAATCATCATCAATCGCCTGGCGCCGCAATAGGTCTGGGTAATGCAAAGCTTATTAACGGTCGACATGAAGAAGCATTTGAAATACTGCAGCAAGCAACCCAACGCTATCCTGACCGCATCACAGCTTGGAGCGCTTTTGCCCGTGCAAGTAAACTAACAGGGGAAACAGACCTATGCGAAAACGCACTACAAAAGGTCGAACAATTAGCGGAAAAATATGAGGCAACTGAAACTGCAGAGGACTAGTTTGATTGCGATGTTTCTTGCAGATTGCGCGACAGAAAATCACGAATAAAGCGGCTCTTATGCGTTGGCTGGTGGTGCTCAAACAGAAGGCTGTAGGAAAAAATAGCAATGGAGCGACAGTCCCATTCGGATAGCCCCAGCAGTTGCTTTTTCAGAGAGTGCTTGTCGTGTCCAGCTGATAATCCCATCATCCATCCTTCTGTACGATCCTTCTTCGAGATATTTTTCCGAAATGCTTCGGCATGGGTATTGAATAAAGAGTCGCTGTAGTTCATCTGAACAGCCCAGTCTAGTCCGTGATCAGCGAGCCATCTTTCCGGTTTTTGAGCGGCGTGCTTTCGCCCGTCAACCGGATTTCCTATTACGCTAGCACTCAATACTGCCTCCGGTTTAAACCTTTCCATCTTCTCAGCTATTCGAGTAACTAAGTGAGATATAATTTCACACTTAATCTCAGATCGTTGTTCCGTTTTATTTTTAATACGTAAATCAGCTGAATATAAATCCATCGAAAATGGGTCATATGAAAAATCACTTCGCAATCTCAATGTTGTGGCATCCGCATCGGCATATAGTTCATCGGCTACTAAATAGTAGTCATACGGATAGCGAATATAATCCAAATGGATGCCGTCCACAGCGTATGTCAGTAACTCCTCTACGATACCGCACAAGTGATCAATCACAGCTGGATGCGCCGGATTCAAGAAAGTATACCACCCAGCTGTAGGTTGCATCACATCACCCAACGCATCTACCATGAACCAATCGCGATGATCTGCCCATGGTTGACCTCGTTTCTTTGGCGGATCTTGTCGCCCTTTCCATCCCGGCAACACATTTATATAAGCATGGATTTTTAAGCCCTGTTTAGTTGCCTCATCAATTGCAGTTTGCAAAGGATCCCATCCTGGGTCATCTCCCAATTTTTCAATATACCCGCCATGTAGATCATGAGCCCATGGCTCTAACGTGCTGTTATAAAAAACAGTGCCGTTGCCCCGCACCTGAAAAAAAATGTCGGTAAAACCAGTAGTCGCGGCATTTTTCATAATATGACGAATATCTGAAGCTGACTTGTAATCAAATCGCGGAACCCACAAAGCAGCCCGCTTCAGCATCCATGGTTCATGTTGATTAATTTGCCACATATGGATGCCCAGGCCCACTACCAGCAAAACAAGAAGTAGTAAAAATTTATGTGCTGATCTAAACCAAACCATGTCGAGTTTCCTGTCTTTGGAAATTTACAGCTACCAAAGCTTGCTTTAAGGTGCGATGAAAATATCGAGGATCAGCAATGAAATATAAACGGATCTTACTAAAAATTAGTGGCGAAGCTCTTCAAAACAGAGCTGCCGGATTGAATCATGATCCCGATATTCTCAACTCCGTTGCTCAACAATTTAAAACCATGCTCGAAGCCGGTGCAGAAATCGCAGTAGTTGTGGGTGGCGGAAATATTTTTCGCGGTCTCGAAGGCGTCAGCTCCGGAACCGATCGTACCACCGGTGATTACATGGGGATGCTTGCAACCGTTATTAATGCTATGGCTATCCAAAGCGCACTGGAAAACCATGGTATTCACACTCGGGTAATGACCGCCATTTCGATGCCCTCTATTGCAGAACCCTTCATTCGTCGTCGAGCCATTCGGCATCTAGAGAAAGGTCGTGTTGTTATTTTTGGTGCCGGCACCGGTAATCCCTATTTTACAACGGATAGTGCAGCAGCCTTACGTGCTTCCGAGATCAATGCCGATGTGCTAATGAAAGCAACTAAAGTGGATGGAATATACAGCGCTGACCCTGTTAAAGACCCGGAAGCCGTTCGATACCACTCACTAACCTATACGGATGCGCTTACGCAGCAGCTGGGCGTTATGGATGCGGCAGCCTTCTCGCTCTGTATGGAAAATGATATTCCTATTATCGTTTTTGATTTTTTCAAATCCAACAGCATGGTGGAAATTTTCTCTGGAGACGCCTCCGGAACACTAGTTAATCGTGGTTAAACAGGAGCAGTAATATGAGCCAAGAAATTCAAAAAGAAGCTGAGGAGAAGATGGAAAAAACAGTTCAGTTTCTGCAACAAGAACTGAGTGGTCTACGAACCGGAAAAGCGAATCCAGCTCTCGTTGAAAACGTTACTGTAGATTATTATGGAACACCCACTCGGTTACGGGATATCGCTAACATATCGACACCTGAACCTCGTCAAATTGTCATTAACCCCTTTGACCACTCCGCACTGGGTTCAATTGAAAAAGCCATTGTTAGTGCAAATATCGGTATTACACCGATGAACGATGGTCGCTTAATACGCGTGCCGATTCCCGAACTCTCCGAAGAGCGCCGCAAAGAAATGGTCAAATTAGCAGGCAGAACAACAGAAGAACAGCGTGTTGCCGTTCGAAACATACGTCGTGATGCCAACGAACAGATTAAGGCAGCAGAAAAACAAGGTGATCTAACGGAAGATGATCGAGTCGAAGCGTTAGACAAAATTCAAACAATTACCAATACGGTTATTGCTCGAATGGATGAAATGCTTGCCTCGAAGGAGACCGAAATCATGGAGGTATAACCTCCTCGACAGGATTAAGGTAATGCATATATTAGTAGGCGTGAGTGGAGGTATTGCAGCTTATAAAGCAGCGGAAGTTGTTAGTCAGCTCGCGCAGAAAGATTGTACCGTAGATGTCTGTATGACATCGAATGCAGAGCGGTTTATTACACCGCTAACCTTCACGGCACTCACCGGTCGGGCCACACAATGTCAGCAGCAGATCCAAAGTAGTACGCAGACCGAAACCTATGCACATCTGTATCCATCCTCAGAAGTAGACCTTTTCATTGTGATGCCCGCTACCGCTAGCACGATCGCGCGTCTAGCTGTGGGGTTAGGTGAAGATCCAGTATCAAATGCCGCACTCGCATTAAAAAGTGATTGTATCAAACAGGTATGTCCGGCTATGAACACCAATATGTGGCAGCAGGCCTCCGTACAGCGCAACTGCCGTACCCTAGAGCACGATGGGTGGGAAATCATTGGTCCTGAAACCGGACGACTGGCTTGTGGAACAGTTGGAGAAGGTCGCTTAGCCTCCCCTACCCGCATTCTCGACTCTGTTTTACAGCATAAAAATAAGTCGTGAAAAAAAAGCTACTCATCTTATCGGGGCCAACACATGAATATATAGACCCCGTTCGCTACATTGGTAATGCGTCTAGTGGAAAAATGGGAGCCGCCATAGCAGAGACTGCTATCCGATTTGGGTGGTTCGTTGATTTTATAAGTGGTCCAGTTCATTCGTCTAACCTACCCAACTTGCAACAGAACGGTACACTTCATCACGTTACCAGTGCCGAAGAGATGCTTGAGGCAGCTACACACTTATTTCCATCAGTCCAGGCAACCGTTTTTGCCGCAGCCGTTGCCGATTTTAAACCACGAGAAAAAGTATCTCGAAAGATGGATCATCAAGATGAAACATTCGATCTTCAACTAGAACCCACCAAAGATATTGCTGCTTCACTTGGTCATCATAAAAAATCGAATCAAAAGTGTGTTGGATTTGCACTTCAAACTCACGACATGCTCTCAAAAGCGCGAGAAAAACTCTCAAACAAAAACTTGGATGCAATTGTTATAAATGACCCTGATGCTATCGGAGCCGATCAAGGCACCTATCAGTGGATGGATTTCAGTTCTAACGCACCTCAAAACTGGGGAAATTTGAACAAACACGAGTGTGCTGAGCGTATTATTCAGTGTCTTACAGACTGGTATAACGCAACGTAATTATAGGCTTTCTATCCGGGGCATAGGCAACTATAGTTCATTTAAATTTGGAAAAGATGTTAAACCCTTCTTGGTTCGCAAAAACAGGCGCACCCCTCTTTCCCAATGCATTATAAGATAGGGAGCTAAGCTTTCGGCCAGGTGCCCATATGCCCTTGAACAAGGGAGGGTTCTGGAAACCGGTTAGATAGGTTCCCACGAATATCACTTCGGTGATAGAGGCCTGCCTGAACGTCGGCTATGGAGGGGTTTCTTTTTTCCAGTAAAGATTGGATATGGATCTATTTAATGCATCTCAAACGCCTTCCTCTCCGGAAGCGGTGCCCTTGCCCACAGCACCGTTGTCGACACGCATGCGACCGCGAACGCTGGATGAAATTGTGGGGCAAGATCACTTACTGGCAAAAGATTGCTTACTGCGCCGAGCTATTTCAGCCGACCGATTTAACAGTTTAATTTTCTATGGCCCACCTGGCTGCGGAAAGACCTCACTTGCAGAGGTAATTGCAAAAACTACCTCGCGCCGATTCGAACGTGCCAGCGGCGTCTTGTCAAATGTACCAGCTCTTCGCAAACTTCTGGAAGAAGCGTTGCACCGAAAAAAAATGGAGAAACGTCAGACTGTTCTCTTTATCGATGAAATCCATCGATTTAATAAAGCACAACAAGACGTACTCCTTCCCTATGTAGAAGCGGGCGATATCTCATTGATTGGAGCTACCACGCATAATCCTTGTTATTTTATAAATGCCCCCCTTAATTCGCGATCACAACTGTTTCAGCTCGAGCCTCTGAATGAGGAAGCACTACGTGTGTTGATAATTCGAGCGATCGAAAGTCCGCTCGGTTTTTCGAACCAAGCAAATATTTCAGATGAAGCTTTAACATTCCTTTCTCAGAATTGCGAAGGCGATGCGCGATTGGCTTTAAATGCACTTGAAATAGCTATTCTTACCACACCTGAAGATCCTTCAACGCAAAAAAAACAGATTGGTATAGAGACAATTGAAGCCTCACTTCAAAAACGTGCCATTCGGTATGATAAAAATGAAGATGAGCATTACGATACGATCTCAGCATTCATTAAAAGTGTCCGGGGTTCTGATCCTGATGCAGCAATTTATTGGCTGGCGAAGATGCTAATAGCTGGCGAGGATCCGCGGTTTATTGCGCGCCGACTCGTTATTTTGGCATCGGAAGATATTGGGAATGCGGATCCAAGAGGATTATCACTTGCGGTAGCCGCCATGCAGGCAGCTGAATTCATCGGCATGCCAGAAGCTCGCATCCCATTGGCGCAGGCCACAACGTATCTTGCATCCGCGCCCAAATCAAACGCTGCATATCTGGCGATTAATGCTGCCATGAAAGACCTTGAAAAAGGTGGTATTCAGGTAGTTCCCGACCATCTTCAGAGTGGAAGTAAAATCAAACCAGCCTCTCAAACTTACGTCTATCCTCATAATCATGAGAACCACTACGTTGACCAGGCATATATGGCAGAAGAAAAAAAATATTATCACCCAACGAATCAAGGATTTGAAGCGCGTATTAAACAGCAGCTTGAATCTATATCTGAACCGAATGCCCAAAATGAGTGAAAAAAAACAGCTCAGAAAAGAGATGAAGCAACTCATAGCATCGCAATCTTCAGATGCGAAAAGGGATACTTCTGAGCGTATCGGAATGATTCTTAAGAAGTGGATAGAAAAAAATGCTATCCAGCATATTGGCGTCTACATAGCGCAGCCTGATGAAATTGACCTCTCGGCTTTTATACAGTTCTGCTTATCTGAAAATAAGAGCCTTTACGCGCCCATCTATCAACATGAGCAAAGCGCTTATCAGTTTGCACCGTTTGATAACCTTAATCATTTCTCACGCGGTAAATTTAGCATACCAGAACCGACAAAAAACTCTATTTCACTTGCAGAGATACAACTTATTTTAGTGCCTGGCCTCGCTTTTGATCTTCACGGCAACCGTCTAGGTCGTGGCGGCGGATATTATGATAGAATATTAAAAGAGTTTAATGGTATTTCTATTGGTATTTCAGCTCCTTTTCAGCTCCGAAGTCATATTCCGACCGACGTGTGGGATCAGACTGTAGATTATATTTGCGGTGACGCTGAACGTCTGAAATTCTGCAAGGATTATTAGACTTATGCGATGATATTGAGTAACTTATATTTCAATTAATTGACAAAATCTATTAACCCCATGAAGGAGATTAAATGAAAATATTCTACAGCCTGCTGATCTGTACTGTTCTCTCGATCGTTATGCAATCAAGCCAAGCACATTGCCAAATTCCATGCGGAATATACGATGATCTTATGCGTATTCACATGATGGAAGAACACGTCGTGACAATTGAAAAAAGCATCAAAAAATTAGCTGAAAAGCCTAATCAAAATCAAGCGATTCGTTGGGTGATGAGCAAAGATTCGCATGCGGACCAGCTAAGTGAAATTGTGACCTATTATTTTATGACGCAACGAATCAAACCAAGTATGCCTGATTATGCCAAGAAACTTGGGTTACTGCATGAGATTCTGGTTGCATCAATGAAAGCCAAACAAGAAGCCGATTTGAAGCATGTTAAAACATTGAACGAGTTGATCCACGCTTTTGAGCATGCTTATCTGGGTGAAGCTCACCAGCACTAGTTCACCACCACAGGCGCATCCCCGAAGGCAATTTCCATGCATTGGGGATGTGTCGAACAGTTGGTTTTTTTAGTAGGTGTCGATCTCCTATCACTTCCACCACGTCCATTCGAATGTAGCTCGGTTTAATCCGTTTGCGTTTAATATAGTTAATGGCTGCGTATGAAATTCGTTTTTTTTGGGTTTCACTAATCGATTCAAACGGTCTTCCAAAGGCCTCATTTTTTCGAGTTTTCACTTCAATAAAGACCAGTGTATCAGTATCCATCATTATAAGATCAATTTCAGCTAGCCGCCCCACACGCATATTTCGTGCAATCAGAGTGAATCCTTTTTTCTTGAGAAATCGTCTAGCCGACCTTTCACCCCAACGACCTTTTTTAAGATGAGAAGGGTGTCGAAAAGTTCTATGCCATTTTTTCCACGATGCGCTCATATACATTGATATATTCTTCAGCCATTTTACTAACCGAAAAATCAACACGCATCACTCGTTTCACAAAAGGAGTCCACCTTCGGGGCTGATGATAGACCTCTATTGCATCTGATAAGGTATTGCAGAAGGCTTCAGTTGTGAAGGGTGAAAAAAGAAAACCACTGCTGTTCTTTTTAGGATACGGACGTATCGTATCCGCCAACCCTCCTACCTTATGCCCAATCGGAACCGTACCATACTGCATACTATAAATTTGACTCTGCCCGCACGGTTCAAAAATAGAGGGCATCAGAAAAAAATCTGCACCAGCAAATATTTGATGTGCCTGCTCACTAGAATAAGCGATTGATGTGGCTACCCGATCAGGCCAGTGTTTCGCCCAAGAAGCTGCCATGTTCTCATATTCGCTTTCACCGGTTCCTAGAAAGATCCATTGAGCATCCAACTCCATGAGTGATTCGATACATGAATTAAGCAGGTCGAGCCCTTTTTGATGTGTCAGCCGCGAAATCATGCCAAATAATGGTTTTTTTGGTTCCTCAGGTAATCCAAATTGCTGCTGAATAACCTTTTTACAAATCGATTTTCCATTTAGATCATCGTATGAATAGGACGCTGCTAGATGCGGATCCGTTTTGGGGTTCCATCGCGAGTAATCCACACCATTGAGAATGCCAAAAAGCGATCCTACTCGTTCTAGCAGAACGCCATCTAGTTGGTTGCCTAGCTCGGGTGTGAGAATTTCCTTGGCATAGCTTGGACTCACCGTTGTGACTGCATCGGATGCAACTAATCCGCCTTTTAAACAATTTAACTCACCATAAAATTCCAACGCTTTCCAGTGATATAGCGATGTGGGCAGCTGCGTGAGATAAAATTTTTCAGCATGTGCCCACCCCTGATGAGCCAAGTTATGTATGGTGAAAACAGTCTTCTCTTTTCCAAATCTTGGCAGGCCGTTAATTCCATAGCGTAAAAAAAATGGAATCAATCCGGTATGCCAATCATTACAATGAACGACATCGACTTTCATGCTGAATTGATCAAGTACGGCAACAACTGCTTTTTGAAAAAATAAAAATCGCTCATAATTATCATTAAATGCCTGAAAGTCATCACCATAGAGACCATCCCGATCAAAAAATTCCGGGCAATGAATAAAGTAGGTGGTTACATTTTCAAACGTCTGCTCAAAAACTCGAGCCTGAAAACAAGAGCTTCCGAGTGGAATATCCAGTACTGTATCAACAAGTTTTAGTCGATAGCGGCCACGGTCAATGGATCGATATAGAGGCATAATCCGAAATACGGAAATACCTTTCTTTGCAAGAGCTTTCGGCAAAGCCGCACAAACATCTCCTAGACCCCCTGTTGAGGCAAATGGTACAATCTCAGCACTAGCAAATAAAACCTTCACAAGATAAGCGATACCGAAATTTATTATGAGCATCGACAACCAAATCATTGATTTTATGAAACAACCTGACTATCTGCCGATGAAACAACATGAATTGGCACAGGCATTAGGTATTGAGGATAAAGAAAAACGCAGGTCTATGCGCCATCAACTGTATGAACTGGAGGATCGAGGAACGATTGTGCGACTTCGTAAAAATCGCTGGTCACTGCCAAACAGAGAAAATCGCATGACTGGAGTTGTTAAAATGCTTCCTAAAGGTGGTGCCGTCATCATTTCTGATGATCCAGATGTTGAAGAAGTTTTTGTTGGTGCGCGCAATCTAGGTTTAGCTTTTCCAAATGACATCGTTGAGGTCGAGCGCTATCACTCCGCGTACGGGGAGCGAAGCGACTCTTCTAAAGCTAATGGCCGACGGAGTGAAGGTCGTGTCACAGGCGTCATTGAAAGGCGAATGCTTGAAATGGTGGGCACGCTTAAAAAAGCTCGTTATCATTATTTTGTCACCGCGGATGATCCCAACTTTCCCCACTCTGTTCGTGTCTCTGATTGTGAACATATTGAGAAAAACCACAAGGTCTTGGTGCGATTGGATCCCTGGACAGACCCCTACCAAGCTATTACAGGTATTATAGTAGATGATTTAGGAGAAGCCAGTGCGCCGGGCGTGGATGTGGACTCAATGTTACGTGGCGCGGGTATTGAAGAAGCGTTTCCGGATCGGGTGATCGCTGAAGCCGAAGCTATACCCAAAGAGATTCCCCTCAGCATGATGGAAGGCAGGCGAGATTTGCGTAAAGAGGTAATCTTTACTATTGATCCAGACACTGCCAGAGACTTTGACGATGCTATCTCTCTTGAGCCCCACCCCGATGGCGGTTGGCAACTGGGCGTACATATTGCTGATGTGTCGGCTTATGTAAAGCCCGGCTCTGCACTCGATACTGAGGGCTATAAACGCGGTAACAGTATTTATTTAGTAGATCGTGTTGTAATGATGTTACCCACAGAGCTGACCACTCAGATATGCAGCCTAAATCCAAACGAAGATCATCTTACTCACTCGGCTTACATTCACCTCAGTGATAACGGAGAGCGGCTGGGCTATGAAACATTCCCCGCTGTTATTCATTCTCAGTGTCGGATGACGTATAAGCAGGTGCAGAAACACATCGATGGAGAAGAAGGGCATCAGATTCCAACATTTATTCAGGAGCGGCTTAACAACCTCTATCCACTCATTCGAAAAGTACGAAGAAACCGCATTCAACAGGGTTCTTTAGAAATCAACACGCCCGATGTAGAGATCAAGCTAAACGAGCGCGGTGAAGTAGAATCCATGATACCTCGATCTGCTGCCAAAGAGGCCTATCAACTTATTGAGGACTGTATGTTGCTAGCGAACCGAGCGGTAGCCGAAAAATTAATGGAGGCCGATCGCCCAGCTCTCTACCGTATCCATGAAGAACCCGACGAAGAGCAGTGGAACAAGATGGCGATGGAATTAAATGCACTCGGCATTCCGGTTCTGCCTCGTTCGCGGAAAGAACTAAATGAGGCGTTTGCTTTGGCTGAGGGAACACCGACCGAATACACAGCACTGCTCGCCATTCTGCGGAACTTTAAACGCGCGGAGTATGCCGCCCGTCAGGTTGGTCACTTTGGTTTAGCATTTGAAGATTATACCCACTTTACATCCCCCATTCGACGGTATCCGGACCTGGTGGTCCATCGCCTGCTTAAATCGATCGAAAAAAACAGTCCACCTAAACTCTCGAAAGAGAACATTGAGGAGATAGCGGCTCACTGCACTGAAACGGAGAAAAAAGCAGATGAACTCGAGAAAAAATCAACCGAAAAAAAACGGCTCGATTATTATAACGGACTCTTAAAAGCCGGAAAAAACAGTACGTTCAACGGTTTTATTGTGGGCATTAAAAAGCGGGGCATGGTCATCGAATTACCCGACTCGCTTCAGCGAGGTATGGTGGCATTTGCCTCCATAAGGAGCGAATGGCTAGAAGCAGATGACACACTTACTGAGGTAGCCAACCGCGAGGGCACGACACGATACAGACTTGGCGATCCCCTAGAAGTAATGATCGCAAAGGTAGATACTGAACGAGCACTGCTTGACTTCATGATTCCAGGCGAACCACAGAAAAGAACTCGGCATGGTCGCAAACCACGCATTGAACCCGATCTTCGTTCTGGAAAAGCAAAATCCCCAACGAAAAAGGGTCGGAGACGTAGAAAAAGATAGTTCGTTTACAGAAATGATTGAACGGTTTTACAGACCATTTATATTTTTAATACAATAAAGATTAAGTACAGGAGTTAAAATGGAAGCAGTAACAAAAATTGAACTACCCGGGATTGAAAAATTTAAAAGCGGCAAGGTACGAGAGGTATATGATTTAGGTGATCAATACCTTTTCATTGCATCGGATCGCATCTCAGCCTTTGATGTTATCATGCCAGACGGCATTCCCAATAAAGGTCAGGTTCTCAATATGATCTCTAAATTTTGGTTTGAGCGTACCGAAGATGTCGTTAAGAACCACATGATTTCGACCGATGTTGATGATTTTCCTGCGGTGCTTCAACCTCATCGCGAAGTACTGAAAGGACGCTCAATGCTAGTGCGAAAAGCTGAGCTGTTACCAGTTGAATGTATCGTACGCGGATACCTGATCGGCTCAGGATGGAAAGAGTATCAGAAATCAGGAACGATTGGCGGTATGCCGCTACGCGCAGGTTATGAAATGGCAGGAAAAATTGACGAGCCTATCTTTACTCCTTCCACCAAAGCCGATGAAGGTCATGATGAAAATATCTCTATAGACCAAATGAAAGAAATTGTGGGTGATGAGCTTGGTCAACGTCTGATTGACATTAGTCTACACCTCTACAAGACGGCTGCCGATTTTGCGCTGACCAAAGGTATTATTATGGCCGATACGAAATTTGAGTTTGGCATGATCGGCGATGAACTAATCTTAATTGATGAGGTGCTGACTCCCGATAGCTCACGCTTCTGGCCTGCAGCTGATTATGCACCAGGTAGCTCGCCACTTTCGTTTGATAAACAGTTTGTGCGCGACTATCTCGAAACACTGGATTGGGATAAAACACCTCCTGGACCTTCACTCCCCGCAGAGATCATCGAAAAAAGCCGGGAAAAATATCTGGAAGCATATGCCCTCTTAACAGGAGAAGAGCTCTCGGTTTAATCTGCAGCGCCTATTATGCAGGCTTTTCTGGACTTGTTTATCGAACACGCAGCCCTCGAAAGAGGGCTTAGTGATAACAGTCTTCAGGCCTACCGCAACGATCTTGATCAATTTCTGCTCTATCTAACAGAGCATTCTATTGATCGGCCTAATCAGCTTTCCCACGCTATCCTTCTCGATCATTTAATCTCATTGCGCGAATCGGGACGTTCCGCTCGAACGGTTTCACGGCACCTGGTTAGCCTGCGTGTGTTTTTTAGGTTTTTGCAACAGGAACGGCTCATTGATCTGGATCCATCTGAAACATTGGAATCCCCGCGTCTGTGGTCTCTGCTACCGGATACGCTATCGCCAGTTGAAGTGACTCAGTTGTTAAACGTTTCAATTAAAAAAAGTAAACATGCTCAGAGAAACCGAACTATATTAGAACTGCTCTATGCAACCGGCTTGCGCGTATCTGAAATGTGCGCACTAAAAATTGGCGATCTTTCGCTGCAGGATGCGATGCTTCGTACAATGGGCAAAGGCAACAAAGAGCGCGTAGTTCCCATTGCCGGAAAGACAGTGGAGTTAGTGAACAATTATTTATTACAAGATCGCCCGCGTTACATTCGCAACGAACTTGAAGCACATCTGTTCTTATCCCAACAGGGTCGCCCGCTCACGCGACAACGCATATGGCAAATCATCAAAGATCAGGCGAAAGCAGCAGGGATTGATAAAAAAATATCACCCCACACGCTTCGACACTCTTGCGCGACGCATCTATTGGAAAACGGCGGATCACTACGTGTTATTCAGGAACTGCTAGGTCATTCAGATATCTCTACTACCCAACTGTACACGCATGTTGATCAGAAGCGATTGCAACAGATGCACCAGAACTTCCATCCACGAGCAAAAAAGTAGTTCAACTCTTTCCATCGGGTCTTTTCTTGCTTACGATAATCAACTAATGAACATAATGTCGCAGGTAAGCGTCTAGAGAAACGTATGGCACACTATTCATATAAAGCAAAAAAAAGAGACGGCGAAGCGGTTGAAGGTGTTGTGGAGGCCAATGATCAGTCAAGTGCTGCCCGTGCGGTTCAAGCATTAGGGTATCTGCCCGTCGCTCTTCAAGAGACAACCAAAACGGTTCAGCAAGCCGGAGAAGATAAAAGCAAACGATTTAATTTTGAACTTGGTTTTCAGCGCAAGCCCAAGATGAAACTACAGGAGTTACTCCTGTTCTCACGGGAACTCTCGGATCTCGTTGCATCCGGCATGACGATCGGGCGGGCTCTCCACACACTCTCCAATCGTAAAGATACCGGTAGTGTCCAACAGATCATTATCACGCTGCGTGATGAAATTGTGCAGGGAACAGCGCTTTCCGATGCCTTAGAATTATATCCCGAAACATTTTCCACCTTATACATCAATCTTGTTCGTGCAGGAGAAGCCAGTGGTCATCTGCCACTTGCGCTTGAAAATGTCTGTGTGCACTACGAACGGGTACAAGAGGCACGTAGCAAAGTGGTTGCGGCACTGGTCTATCCGAGTATCGTACTTATCATCGGTGGGCTGGCTGTAATCGGTTTGATGGTAGGTATCGTACCCAAGTTTGCGGGGACGTTTGAAGATATGGGTGCCACGCTTCCCCGTCCCACGCTGGCATTGATGAACGCCAGCCAGTTTTTAATTCAATATGGTCTCGTATTGGTTGCCGTTATCGCCGGACTGATTGTTCTTATCAAAAAATGGCTCGCGACCGATCAGGGCAAAATGATCTGGCACCGCTATCAACTGAAGATTCCGATTCTTGGCGCGGTCGTACGGACAAACGCCTTTGCTCATTTTGCCCGTACCTTTGGCACGCTTCTTCAAAATGGCGTGTCGGTTCTGCCCGCGCTTGGGATTGTGCAAAAAACCATCGATAATGTGGTTATTGCAGCCGAAATCGGTGAAACCCGAACGAAAGTAACGGACGGTGCAAGCATCTCCAAGCCCCTCTCAAAAGGAAAAATTTTTCCTGGTTTGCTAATTGATATGCTGGCCGTCGGTGAAGAGACGGGTGATATGCCCGGCGCACTCTCTCATATTACGCGCCGTTACGACACCGAACTCGACCGCCTCGTTAAAACCTGTACGACGGTTCTCGAACCGCTTTTAATTGTGTTAGTTGCGTTGGTTGTCGGCGGCATTGCCGTTTGCCTGCTCTTGCCGGTACTAACTCTAACCGATTCACTTCACGCGTAAAAATAAAGGAAAAATCATGAAGAATAAAAAGCAGCATAAAAAATCAAAAGCCGGCTTCACCTTGATTGAAATTATCCTAGTGGTTGTCATTATCGGCATTCTGGCCGGCATTGGAATTCCAAAGCTTGGTGGTAAATCTGACAAAGCAAAAATTGCTCAAGCTCAGGGAAACATCAATATGTTAAGCACAGCTATTATCGAATATGAGATTATTAATGGCGATTATCCCACCAGCCTTGAGGGGCTTCTGGACGAATCAAAAGGAGGACCTTTTCTAGGCAAGAAAACTATTCCCACAGATCCTTGGGACAAACCTTATACATATGCCGCTCCAGGTGCTAATAACACGCATATGTTTGATCTCTCCTGCACCTCACCTAAAGGGGTTTCTATTAATAACTGGGAGTAATCATGCGACCTCGTACCGCTGGTCGAAATCAAGCTAAAGCGGGTTTCACGCTTATTGAAATCATCCTTGTTGCGGTGGTCATTGTCGTAATTGGTGGCATTGCCCTACCCAACCTGTCCGGTTCGTATCGTGGGGCAAAACTACGGACTGCTGCTAGTAATATCGAACGGATTGGACGTTACGGAAGAGGTATGTCGATTCTGCGAGAAGAACCGCTTACCATGGTGATCGACACCGAACGGAAGCTCATCTATCTCGGTGCGGAGAAACAGGCGACAGCCGACGCGAGCGACGGCGAACTCGATCAAGATGTGCTTAAGCGACTTGGCTATATTGATGGTGAATCATCTGCTGAAGATCCAGGCATTGAAAAAGAGATCAGTCGTAACTTTCCAGATGGCATTGAAGTGCAGCGTTTTGAAACTGAAATGGAATCGTTCGGATCGGATGAAGTTATTTACCTGATCCACTTCTATCCCAACGGTCAGTGCGATGGTTTTGAGCTAACGCTCGCCGATCGCGCAGAAAGAAAGATACAACTGGAGAGCGATCCTGTTTCTGGCAAAATTTATTCCTATTTTGAGCAATAACTGGAGGAGCCTTCCGTTAGATGCATATGAAGGAAGAGGATCAAGATGCCATCAAAGCCTACAAAAAAGGCGATGCCAATGCTCTCGAACCACTCGTTGAGAAGTATAAACGTCCGCTCTTCTCCTTTATTCTCAAGATGAGCGAAGGCCGCGAAGACGCCGATGAGGTTTTTCAGGAAGTTTGGTTTAGAGCGATTAAAAATATTCACCGTTTCCACAGCGGCAATTTTCTGAGCTGGCTTTTCCGAATAGCCCACAATTTAATGATCGATCGCGCACGGCGTGGCTGGCGTTCTGTCAGCCTTCATCAACAGCGTTCAGATGACCCCGACTCACAAAGCTACGAAGATAGACTCCCTGCCTCCGGTATCACCCCAGCAGAAGAAGTTGCCGGTCACGACATGGGTCTTCGTATTGAGGCTGCCATTGACAGGCTAGCCCCTGAGCAAAAAGAAGTTTTTCTAATGCGTACGTACGCAGATACCCCCTTCAAAGAAATTGCTAAGGTGCAACGCTGCTCGATCAATACGTGTCTAGCTCGCATGCAATATGCCACCAGCAAATTACGTTCTCTTTTAGAAACAGACTACAACACGATCAAGGAGACCTCTCGTGAACTGTGAACAGATTCAAGCTATAATTCTGCAACGCATTGGCGGTGAACCGCAGAAAAAATGGACAAAAAGGCTGAATGAACACATTCAGAACTGTCCCGACTGCCGTACTTTCCAGCAGCAAATAAACCGGCTATCAGAATGGATTCCGGAGCCGCAGCAGGAACCCGAGCACATAACACTCGAAAATGTAAAACGATTCGCTCGGCTGGAAGCGCCACAAAAAAGAAACAAGAAATCGTCTATTCTGGTGGCTGCCACAGCAGTAGCGGCATCATTGCTCATTACCCTTCAATTTTTCATGCCTGTCTCGCATGAATTTTCTATGCACGAAACCTTGGCAGTAGATCCAGCCGAACAGACTAGTGCTTTACTATCTGACATGCTTACGGAAGAGGATTGGGCTTTTCAATACGCACTGTTGGCGGAATTCTAACGCGGCAAAGCCGCTTTTAAATCGTTAAGTGTGTGAACGGGTTCCATGCATCGATATGAGCGACAGATATAGACGGTTGGGCAACCATCTATTGCTCTATTCTCTTTGGTATACGGTGCCAATCGATTCCATGTTTCAGTAGTAGAATCCGTTTTATGGATCAACAGATCATTAGTCGCACGGTTTGACTGCAACCAAGACAATATGTTGATCGTCTCAGGCTGATGGCTCTCACCGCAAACAACGAGTTCAACTGGATCATCCAGAACACCCTGTAGGCTAAGGACAGCTTGCATATAACTTAGGGGATGATCAGGAATTAGTTTTTCAAACACACGACTAAGATGAGCTGCTGCCGCTTGCCACTTCTGATCACCCGTCAAGCGTGCCAATCGAAGCAGGTTATCCAACTGTACTGAATTACCGGACGGCAACGCACCATCGTAAAATTCCTTCGGGCGAATTATCAGCGTTGATGCCGCATCGTTCATATAATATCCCCCCTGCTCATCATCTTTAAAT